>NZ_JAKGUG010000007.1:94637-143335 GCF_021568855.1 Dethiosulfovibrio russensis
ACAGCCTGATTCCCGGCGCCCGCTACTTTTATCTTTATCTAGCTGTCCTTCTCCGACGGGACCAATCCCGTTTCACCCTTCCTCAGCTTGAAGCGTCTCAACATCTCCTCCAGGCTCTTGGCATCGTAGGCCAATCGTTCCGATTCCTTGGAGACCCCATCTGAAGCCCTGAACGTCTCCTCCACCGTCGAGAGAATGCGCTCCATCCGCTCGGCCACACCTCTGGTTCCCTGAGAGACCTTCTCCACCGAGTGCTCCATCTCCTGGGCGGACGCGGCCTGCTCCTCAGCTCCGGCCGCCACGTTCTGCATGGCCTGGTTTACCGTTCCCACCGCCTTAAGGGTTCGATCCAGACGAGACTGGGCCACCGAGGCCCTCTCGGACGTGGACTCAAGAGATTCGGCGGAACGATGGCTCTCCTCCATAGACTCTCGGGATTTTTCCTTTAGATCCTCTATAAGACCTCCGACCTGCTGCGCCGCCTGGTTGCTCTCCTCCGCCAGCTTTCGGACCTCCTCCGCCACTACCGCGAAGCCTCTACCGGCCTCTCCCGCTCTGGCAGCCTCTATGGCGGCGTTGAGAGCCAGGAGGTTCGTCTGGTCGGCTATAGCCGTTATTGTGGCCACGAAACCGGCTATATCCTCCACCGACCGGCCCAGACTCTTCATGGTGTCCATGGCTTCCTTGGAAGCGGACGTAACGGTCTTTATCTCCTCGATAACCCTCTCTACCTCAGCGACGGCCTCCTCGGCGGTGGCCCCCATTGTGGTGGCGGCCTCGGCGCCCTCGGTAGCGGCTGAAGCCACCGAGGTAGCGCTGGCAGCCACCTCCTCTATACCCCCGTTGATCTGCCCGAGGGAATCGGAGTTCTCGTCCGCCGATCGAGACGTGTCCTCTACCAGCCCCTTGGCCTCGTCCATGGCGGCCCCCGCCTCGCCGGAGTACTCGCTCAGAGCAGCCGCCGATGAAGTGAGATCGCCGACGGAACGGTCTATTATCGACAGCAGGCCGTTCAGCTCGTCCACCATATGGTCCATATCGGAGGCCAGATCGCCGAACTCGTCGCTCTGGGATACGTCGGAACGAAAGGTCAGATCGCCCTGGGCCATCGCTCGAGCCAAACCGGCCATGGGCCCGAGAGGACGAAGTATCCTCTTGACCACCAAGGCCACCGCCATCATGGCTAGGAGCAGTGCGGCGATACCTATTCCGGCGGTAACGGCAAGAATATGATTTCTAACGCCGTTCAAGGCCGCTACGGAACGACCGGCGAAGGATATCCCTACGACCTGGCCGTCGCCATCTCTTATGGGCTCGTAGGCCGTAACGTAAGGTATGCCAAGTATGGAGGCGGGACCGGTAAAGGAGCGTTCCTCTTTAAGCAGGATATCGGCGATCTTAGGATCCAGAGAGGTTCCGATCACCCTATCGCCGTCCTTCACTATGGTGGTCATGAACCTCTTGTCTCCCAGAAATATGGTGACGTCCACCTTGAACAGCCTCTTAGCCTCGTCCACGAAAGCCATATCGTCCATCCTTATTCCGGCGGACACAACGCCTATGACCTTTCCTTCACTGAAGATGGGAGCCCCCGCCCTGGCGGAGAAGGGAATCTCGGAACCTCTCTCAAGCGCCCAGGAAGCCTTTCCACCAAGGGCTGAGGCCACGTTGGATTGGTCCGACACCGAATCGCCGAGGCGGTCGGACGAATGGGTCCTCGCCAAGACAACACCCTTCGAATCGGTCACCGTGGCGAAATCCAGCTTCAGCTCCGCGAGGATCGGCGAGACCATCCGAACGATCTCATCCCTGTTTCCTCCGTCTATGGCCTCGACCAGATCCGGCCTGTACGACAAGGCGAGAGCCCCGTCCATAGCCCTCTTTCCGGCGACCTCCATGGAGTTCAGAAGCCCCATAGCCCCGGCCATCGCCTGCTCCTCCGCCTGATCCACGAAAGCGTTCGAGAAAAGCCGCCAGGCCGGGATAGCCACAGCGATAACCATGATCAGCAGAATAGGCACCATGGTGAGGCCTATCTTTTTCCCCACAGATAAACGAAACCCCTTCAAAAAAAGCCATCTCCTTTTACCAATTTGGTATTACCTACAGGTTACATTGTACAGGAGAAGATGAAAATAGCCGGACTATTCGAGAAGGGATATCGAATCGATCTGACAGTGGCTTTTATATCGGTCGAGGGAGCATTCAAGCCCAGTCAAGAAGGCCCTCCCTAAAAGAAACCGCCCTGCGTGGACTCGCAGGGCGGTTTCTTCATCTCACCGATATCAACATTATCTCGACAGGCTCGTCGTCTTTCGGTATGGGAACCGGGTCCTTAGTGACGAACAACAGTTCTCCCGTCCCGCTCTCTATTCTAGCGAAAAGCGAGTAGACCGCTCCTTCCAATATCGTCTTTTCCCTGTAAAACAGCTCGAAGGAGAGGGGGACCTGTTCGCCCTCCAGGTTTCGAGATACCGACGCCACGGGAACCCTGGATCCGTCCTTTTCCTCCGAGAGTATCACTATGAAACGACACCCATCGGGAAGGACTATCCTCTCCCTGTAGGCCGCCGTCCCCGATATGGATCGGTGATCGTAAAGCTCCGCGGCGAAAAAGACCGCCACGACCAACAACGTTAAACCGGCTACCATCGCCAAGGTTTTTTTCAAGTTCAAGCGCTCTCGCTCCTCTCTCGTTTATCTTTATATGTTATCACGAGAGGTCCTCCGTATAAAAACTCCGGATCGAGGGAGAGATAAAAAAATCGGCGGAGAGCATCTCTCCGCCGAAAAACATATATTATCGTATTAACCTAAAGCCCCAGGGCTTCGTCCAACGCCGCCTTGTCGAAACCGACTATGAAGCGGCCGTCCACGTCTATGACGGGAACCCCCATCTGACCGGTCTTAGCGACCATCTGCTTCGCTGCCTCTCTATCTGCTCCTACGTCTACAGGCTCGAACTCCACGCCTTTCTCCGTAAGATATTCCTTGACTCTCTTACACCAGATACAGCTCTGGGTCGAGTAAACTTTTACGGTCATTACGACTCCTCCTTTTTTCGGCTGAAAAATATGCTATGACTAACGTCTTAACAGGTTACCCACCGGGCAGATCGAACACCAGGCCCGATGGTTTCTCCACAACGCCAAAGGCAACGCCACCATGGAGGTGACGAAACACATCCTGTAGGCTACTTTTCCCATCAATTTCCAGGAAAAACTCTCCAGCAGTCCGCTGACGATTATCTGAAAACCGAACATGAACAGGAAGACCGCTATCGATATATACCATATTCTCTTTCCCGTCATCCACCTGGGAACGGGCTTCTTAGGCGAGATTCTCTTCATCACCAGGTCGAGAAAGCTTCCTCTAGGACAGTAAGAACCGCACCACTTTTTGCGTTTCCCCGCCAAAAGGGCTAACCCCATCAGGAGGAAAGCGGCGAGAGCGACTACGGGATACCACCATCCTACTATCATAACGGTACCATAAACGAACGCCGATATCCAGCGAATGGATTTTCCGCTCACGATCGAACGACCCCCTCTCGAATTCGCATCAAATATACCCTAAGGGGGTATATTTGTCAACGACCGACCCTCATGGAGTTGAGTATCACCGATATGGAGCTGAAGGTCATGGCGACCTCGGCCACCACCGGATGAAGCAATCCCGCCATGGCCAGGGGCAGCGCCAGTAAATTGTAGCCGAAAGCCCAGAACAGGTTCTGTCTTATGACGGAGAAGGTCTTTCTGGAAAGGGCTATTCCCTGGGCGATGCGTTCCGCTCCTCCGGAGACTATGACCATGTCGGCGCTGTCGATGGCCAGGTCGGTACCGGACCCTACCGCGACACCGACGTCGGCGCCTTTGAGGGCCGCGGCGTCGTTCATGCCGTCTCCCACCATCAGGACCTTGCCGCCCCTGCTCTGCTCGGATCGGATTATGGCCAGTTTGTCCTCCGGCTTAATACCGGCATGGACGTTCGACCGATCTATTCCGACGGCGTCCGCCACCAGCTCGGCGGCGCCTCGGTTATCTCCGGTGGCCATCACCGGCCTTATGCCCAGTTTTTTAAGCTCCGACACTGCGTCGACCGACTCCGGCCTGATAGGGTCCTCCAGGGCCAGAAATCCCATGACCTCGCCTTCCTTTCGGACCTCCACCACGGTCCGGCCAGCCTGGGTCATCTCCTCGTATTTTTCCATGGACTTCGGTCGTCCCAGGGTCCAGGTCTCGCCGTCCACTACGGCGGTAAGCCCCTCTCCGGCTATCTCCTCCACCGATTCCATGTCTATGGGGTCGGCGTCCAGAGCGGCTATGGCCTTGGCAAGAGGGTGATTCGACGCCGACTCCATGGCCACAGCCACGGCCAGAGAGCGGGAATCCAGAGATATCCGGGTAACCTCGGGGTGTCCCTCCGTCAGGGTGCCGGTCTTGTCCAGCACCACCACCGTTACGTCTCCGGCGGTCTGTATGGCCTCGGCGTTGCCTATCACTATGCCCTTTCTGGAGGCGGCGCCGGTTCCGGTTATGAGGGCCATGGGGGTAGCCAGCCCAAGGGCACAGGGACAGGCTATCACTATGGTAGTGACGAAGGCGAAGAGCCCCACCGAGAGGGGATCTCTTGCGGAGACGACCCAGGGTATCCAGCGAGATGCCTGGTCCAGTATCCATCCAAAACGGTCCACCCCGAGATACCAGAACAAACCGGATGCCAAGGCCAGAGAGGCAACAACCGGCACGAAGGCTCCGGTCACCCTGTCTGCGAAGGCCTGTATGGGTATCTTGGCTCCCTGAGCCTCCTCTATGAGGGCGATCATCCTGGACAAAAACGTGTCTTCTCCGGTGCGGGTAACCTCTATCTTCAAAGATCCCGTCACAGCGACGGATCCCCCCGTAACCTCGTGCCCCTCTTCCTTGGACACCGGCATGGGCTCCCCTGTTATCATGGATTCGTCCACGGCGGAGCGACCGGATAGCACGACTCCGTCTGAAGGTATCCTTTCTCCCGGACGAACCGACAGGACCATCCCTGACGAAACCGCCTCTATCGGAACTGTGACCTCTCCGTCGTCTCGGACCACTCTGGCCTCCCGGGCCTGTAATCCCACAAGTGCCCTGATCTCCTTGGAGGCCCTGTCCCTGAGGTGAGACTCTATAAACCGTCCCGTGACGTGAAGGGCCACTATCATGGCCCCCACCGCCCCGAAGGAGGATACAGCGACGCCGGACTGAGCCAGTATGGCCGTGGACCACGCCGCCAGGGCTCCGAGACAGACCAGCACATCCATGTTACCGTGTCCGTGGCTGAGGGCTATCCAGGCCCCTCTGAGAGAACGCCATCCGGCGCCGAATATCACCAAGGCTCCTCCGGCTATCTCCATCCAGTGATATCCAAAGACATGATAGCCTACCATGTGAGGTATCATCAGGGCCATCAGGGGACCTGTGACGACCCAAGCGAGGATAAGGTTACGTCTGGCCTCGGAGTACCGTCTGCTCTCAAGATCCGCCGGTCTCTCCCGAGAGACGCCGTATCCCGCCTTGGTCACGGCCTCCTCCAAGGTCTCCAGCGGAACGTCCTTTTCCAAAACGACAAATGCCGTCTCCGTACCCAGGTTGACCGCAGCGAAAGCGACTCCGTCGATCTTTGAAAGCCTTTTCTCCACTATTCTGGAACAGGATGCACAGGTCATCCCCGTCACTGTGAGCGATACGCTCCTTTTCTCCTCTTCCATGTCCTCATCCTTTCTCATATGCCCTACCTGACGCCGTTTTGAAGCAGATGCATCTGATCGTTTACCACCTGCAGAAACTGGGCCACGTATTTACCGACGAAGGGCAGGTTCCAGTCCACCACTGTTTTGAGAAACCCGACCAGTCCCCAAAGAAGGGCCGCCGCCACAACGGTCAGGCCCAGGGCGAAGCCTACGCCTCTGGCGATACCTCCGAGAAACGAGACCCACAGGAAACGTCCGTATTTCATAAGACAAAAAAAGCGGGGTTTCCCCCGCTAGATCTCCTCGGCCTCGTAGCCACCGTCGTCGAGGGCCTCTATCACCCTTTTAAGGTCGTCGGTCTCGATCGTGACGGTCTTTTCCGACAGGTTTACCGAGAAACTGGGAACCTTCATCTCTTCCAGTATGGCGGTTATCCTGGCCTCACAGTGGGCACAGGACATATCAGGCACCTTGAGCAAATGACTCATCATGGCTATACCTCCGTCCTTTCGGATGTTACATGGCTCCTTCCGATCCGGCCTTGCGGATGGTTTCCTCCATGTCTCTCTTGAGTTCGTCGGGCAAGCCCATTATGTCCAGCGACAGGAATCCCTTTATTATGAGCGACCGAGCGTCCTCCTCAGAGAGCCCCCGGGCCATGAGATACTCTATCTCCTCCTGGGCTATCTTCCCTACAGCCGCCTCGTGGGACATTTCCAGGTCGTTGCAGCGGGCCTCCAGCTCGGGAATGGCGTGGATAAGTCCGCTATCGGAGAGGATGAGGCCGTCGCACTCCAGATGGGCCTTCACTCCCGGCACCTCTCCCACCAGATGCCCCCTGGCGTATATCTTTCCGCCCATGGAGACGGCTCTGGAGACGACCTCGGCCCTGGTATCGGGGGCCTTCAGTATCACCCTGGACCCCGAGTCTATGGTGGATCCCGGTGTTGCGAGAAAGACACTGTTGAAGGTGGCCACTGCCCCTTCGCCGTTAAGGATCGCCGTGGGGTACATTACCAGGTCCTTGGCCGGTTTCAGGCATATGTAGTTGGAGATGAAGGTTCCCCCTTCCTCCACCATTATCTTGGTCTTGGGACGGACCGCCATTTCCTCCGCCCAGTTGTGGACCATGGTGAACGACAGAGTCGCTCCCTTTTTGACGTAGATCTCCGATATCCCCACGTGGAGACCGGACCTCACCCCCGGAGCGGAGGCGCAGCCGCTCAGTATATTGAGAGTGGAGCCCTCCTCGGCTATCACTATGTTGTGGACGTCCTGGGCGGATCGATCCTCCGCCAGGTAGAGACAGGTCTGGAGCGGATATGTGACGGTGGCTCCAGGCCTGGACCTTATGAAATAGCCTCCGTCGACCTGATCCGATTCCTTTTCCATGAGTTTCCAGCTGTATTCCTTCAGGCCGTCGTGCAGGTCCATGGCGGTCTGCATAGGAAGCACCTCGACGTTGGGGTCGGAGCAATTACAGTGAACGGTGGAGCTGTCTGTCAGCATGAAGCTGCCGGAGACCTGGGCGTTCGGGTCTATTCCGCTTCGGACCAGTGTGGCTTTGTCCTCCTCGGGAAGGTCCGCCAGTCTGGCCAGATCGGGCCTCTCGGGAGCCCTGTGTCCGTAGGCTTTTCTATCTATGTCCATCAGCTCCGCACCCCTTCCTTTACGAGACAGCGGAAGCACTCGGAGTATCCGCTTCGACGGATCTCCGCCAGGATGTCCCCGGCGTTTCCGGAGCAGACTATCCGACCGTCCATCATAACGTGGCCTCTGTCCACGTTGACGTAGTCCATTATGTGGCCCGTGTGGGTTATGAGAAGTCCCGCCTTGTAGCGAAGCTCTTTCATCTCCTTCAGAGAGACGTCCACCCTACAGGATGTTCCGGGACATCCGTCGCAGGCGGACATGGGCCTCTCTCTGCCGAGCACCGACGCGGAGGCCCGCCCTATGAGGGCCATGTTCTCCAGGTCGACGCCGGACTCGGGCTCGTCCAGAAAGACCAGCTCGGGCTTCTGAAGCAGCAGCTGAAGCAGCTCCACCCTCTTGAGCTCGCCGCCGGACAGTCCGGCGTTGACCTCTCGGTCAAGAAAAGGAGTTACATTAAGTTTTTCCGAAAGGGCCTCTATCTCGGCGGAGTCGCCTCCGTCGCATATCTCTAGCAGCGATCTGAGCTTTACGCCGTTTATGGTCGGAGGCCTCTGGAACGACATCCCCACGCCGAGACGGGCCCTCTCGTCCACGGACATACCGGTGATATCCGTGCCTCCGAACAGAATAGTTCCTTTGGTGACCCGGTATTTACCGAGTCCCATGACGCTTCCCAGAAGGGTCGTCTTGCCCGAGCCGTTCGGTCCGAAGACGGCGTGGACTTCGCCCTCGCCGATCTTCAGGGACACGCCTTTCAGTACCTCCCGGCCCTCGACCTCCACGTGAAGGTCGTTGACCTCCAACAGTGTCGTCGAATTCATTCCCCATTCCTCCTCCATAGTAAATGGCGATATCGCGACGGATGTCGCCACAAAAAAGACCTTTTCCCCCTACGAAAAGAGTATATGCCATAGGAAGATAAAACACAAGCTTTCTAGTGGGATTTAAGGTCGGGGGGTTCACAAAGGGGTGATATCACTGTATAATTCCCAAGGTCAAGATATGTCAAAGCAAGAGATGAGGGAGGCCGTCCCATGTCGGTACAATACAAGGATTACTACGAGATTCTGGGCGTTTCCAAAAGCGCCGAGGAGTCGGAGATAAAGAGAGCATACAGGAAGCTGGCCAAGAAGTATCATCCCGACGTGAACAAGAGCACCGAGGGAGAGAAGAGATATAAGGAGGTCAACGAGGCCTACGAGGTGCTTCGGGATCCCAAGAAGAGAAAGCTGTACGACGAGCTTGGCCCCAACTGGCAGAACGGCCAGGATTTCGCCCCTCCCGGCGAGGGATACGGAGGCTACGGCCCCGGGGGCAGAAGGGTTCACATGGATTTCGGCGGGGATATGGGGGGCTTCAGCGATTTCTTCAAGACCATCTTCGGCAACATGGGCGGGATGGGAATGGACGGTATGTCCATGGAAGACGATATGTTTTTCGGAGGAGGGGGCCAATCCAGAGGACGGGATCAGTCGGTGACCCTGGAGATTCCCCTTTCCGACGCGGCAAAAGCTCCCATAAAAAGAAAGATGACCTTGCAGGGGCCGAGAGGACGAAGGACCTTGGAGGTGAATCTTCCGAGAGGCATCGCCGACGGCAGCAAGCTGACCCTTAAAGGCCAGGGAGGGCAGTCCGGAGGGAGCCCCAGAGGGGATCTGCATATCACGGTCAAGTTGATCGAGGATTCCAGATTCGAGGTAAGAGGACACGATCTGACGACCACGGTCAAGGTAACCCCCTGGGACGCAGCCTTGGGGATGGACGCTCTAGCCGTTTCCACCCTGGACGGATCGGTGAAGATAAAGCTGCCTCAGGGAACCCAGACCGGCAGGAGACTGAGGCTTAAGGGAAAGGGACTTCCCCTCAGAGGCAGCGGCAACGGAGATCTTTACGTGAAGATCGAGATCGTGATTCCGGAGAAGCTGACAGATCGAGAGAGAGAGCTTTTCGAGGCTCTTCGAGAGGAATCGACCTTCGCTCCCAAATAAAGAGAGAGGCCCGGCCGGGCCTCTCTCTTTTTCGTCTAACTTGCGTTTTTATCGGGACTCCAGTTTATAGCGCTATCCTTAGAACCGTAATGGGATCGGCACTATGCTATCTCTATAGCACCACCGTTTATCCTGTAGACGATTCTGTCGAAACGATTTATCCTGCGACTCCACCAACCGGCAAGATCGCCTTTCAGACCAGGTCTTTATCATCTTCCGTACCCACCAGTTCGTGGGAAGAGCCCTTCCCTGCCTCCAACGATGCGATAGATTTCCTCAAACGTTCCATATTAGCAGGAAAGTAAAAGGGGTCTTTAACCTTCAAGTCGAAAGGTAAACCTCCCTCGTTGACGACACTATGGAAAAACATCCTTATAGCACTTGCCGTGTCGATTCCCAACGTCTGAAATATCTCTACCGCTTCGTTTTTAATTCCGTCGTCTATCTTCGCTTGAACGAGAACCTTACCCATGGAGACACCTCCTTCGACGGATCGATCTTAAGCATCTACTTGCTAAAAGCATACCATGGTATTTAAAAACAGGCAAACAACATACCTTCCGTGGATCTATCCCTCTATCGCCGGGGGGGTTCCATCCGAGGGCTTCAGGCGGTATATGGAGGTCAGCTCCCGCAGCTCTACGAGCTGGTTATGCTGGTCCTCCCTTATCATCTGAAGGTTCTCCATGCGAGAGGCCATTTCCTTGGCTGCCCTCTCGGTATCCTTGGCGGAGTCTCGGCCTCCGTTGAGCATGGAGGCTATGGTATCAATGGCCCGGGCTATCTCCTGGGTGCTGGCGGTCTGTTCCTCCGAGGCGGCCGCTATGGACTGGATTCCCTCCGCCATGGAGGCCACTCCTCCCGTCACCTCCGAGATCTTGGCCGCCGCCTGTTTCGAACGCTCCAGCAGATCGGCCATGACTGTTCCGGCTTCCCTGGTGTCCTCCGCGGCTACGGACATGTCCTTTTGGACTTCCTCTATGACCCTACGGATGTTCGAGGCGGCTTCGTTGCTTTCCTCCGCCAGTTTACGGACCTCTTCCGCCACTACCGCGAAGCCTCGACCGGCGTCTCCGGCCCTGGCCGCCTCTATGGCGGCGTTCAGCGCCAATAGGTTGGTCTGGTCCGCTATGGTGGCTATGGTGTTGACGAAGCCGCTTATTCCCTCCACCGATTTGCCAAGTTCCGCCACTGCTTCCTCTACCCGACCGCTGACCTCTCCGGCTTTGCCGGTTCCGTCCGTCACCGCCTCGACCGATCTGCGCCCCTCCTCGGCGTTCTCCGATACCACGCTGGCCTGTTCGCTCAACTCGGTCACGACCTGGGTGGAGCTGGCGACTCCGGAGGATACTTCCTCCACTCCGGCGTTGGTCTCCTCGGCGGAGGCCGCTATGGAGTCCACCATCTCGGCGACGGCTTTGGAGGCTTCGTCCACCGAGGTCAGCGATTCGTGGACGTCTCGGGATATTTCGTTCATGGCCTTGGATCCTTCGGCTATCCGGCGGTTCATGTCCTCCACCTTCTGAACCAGGGCCCGGTATTCCTCCAGGATGCGGCCGAAGGCGGCCATGACTTTCTTTATCTCGTTGCGGTTGGACGAGTCTCCGCTTATCTCCATGGACAGGTCTCCCTCGGCTATGCGGTCCGCAACCGTCACGACCTCCTTAAGAGGAGACATCAGCTTGATCACGGCGAAGGCCAGAAGGACCAGGCCGACCACCGCCAGGGGCAGGGTCCAGAGCAGGAGTCCTCTCTTCATGGCTCCGACCGGGGCCATGGCAAGGTCGGCGTTGACCACCATCATGGCGTACCAGTCGGTTCCCTCTACCTTCTGGACGTAGCCCATGGACCTACGGCCCTCGAAGTCGTATTCAAACCTCACTGGCTCGGTCGTGTCGAAAAGCCCCGCCGATTTACAGGCTTTCCAGAGGGGAGGGCAGCTCTCCGACATGGAGACTCCCCTCTCCAACTTGGGATGGATGACCACCGCTCCGTCTTTGTCGAAGATTATGCCGTAGCTCCCCTCTCCGAGGCTGGAGTAGGCCACGCGCCATTCGACGGTCTGAAGGGAAGTTCCGGAGAAGACTACCATCCTGACGTCGCCGTCGGCATCGATCACGGCCTTGTAGCAGGCCAGATGAGGTACTCCGTCTATCTCTACGATGTCCTCGTAATCTCCTTTGTTCTCCACGGTGGCTTTGTACAGAGGAGAGGCCTTGTCGTAGAGACTTCCCCACAGGACGTTGCCGTCGGAATCCTTGAGGGTAGTGGCGACGCGGACCAGGCCTTCGTCCACCACCTGCAGGACGGAAAACTGGCTTCCCATGGCGTTCTGCCATTCCTGGACCAGCATCTCGTCTCCGGTTATCTGCTGTAGTCCGTCGTCCATTATGAAGATCTTAGGTACCTGACGATCGCCGATAGGGATAGTCTCCTGGTTCTCGAAGACCCTCTTGCTGGCCAGCCTCTGGACCACTATGTTTACGTAGGATCGGTTGCTGATCCTCAGGGTCTCTATTTCCTGGGCCACCCCGGTCTGGAGGCTTTCGACGAACCCCAGACCTCCGTCGTCTATGGTCCGCTCCAACATCCTTCCGGCCCTGACGGACGCCACTCCTACTACCACCGCAAGCAGGACGGCTATTATGACGCCGACCACCACCACTACCTGAACGCCTACGGACAACCCCTTGATGTCTGCCTGTCCACTCACGAAAGAGACCTCCCTTACTTTTCTTATTTAAATTATTGTACCACCTGCAATGGAAATTGAATGGGACTTTGAACCCAGGCATATTCGTGCTACTTATTTCTATTTATTTGACACTAAGCACCTCCCTAGTTACACTCTACGAAATTCATAACACTGATCATAGGAGGCAAAAACATGAGAAGATCAAGGTTGTTAATTTCTTTGGCCGTCGCCCTTTCTGCGATCGTTCTGTCCACGGCCGTTTGGGCACAGGAAAGCTCGAAAAAAACGAGGGTCGTGTATTCGTGGCCCAGTTACGCCGGACCCCTTCTACCTCATATGTACAGTCCAAGTCAGATGTACGCCCAGCGCATGGTGTACGACCCTCTGGTGGAGTACGAGGAAGACGGATCCTACAGTCCCGCTCTGGCGACGTCCTGGGACATCTCTCCGGACGGCAAGGTCTATACCTTCAGACTCAGAGAGGGGGTGGAGTTCTCCGACGGCACGCCTTTCGATGCCGAGGCCGTGGTGATGAATTTTGACGCCATAAAGGCTAACGAGAAAAGACATAAATGGATGGACCTGGTCACTCAGATCGATGGCTGGGAGTCGGTGGACGAACACACCTTCCGGCTGACGCTGAAAAACGCGTACTACCCGGCTCTGGCCGAACTGAGCCTGATAAGACCTTTCAGGTTCCTGTCTCCCTCGGCATTTCCCGACGACGGAGATACTTCCAAGAGTATAAAGGCCCCTATCGGAACCGGACCCTGGATGCTAGTCGAGTCTAAAAAGGGAGAATACGACCTTTTTAAGGCCAATCCTCACTCCTGGAGGGGCAAACAAGACGTAGACGAGATCATGGTCAAGGTTATATCGGACCCCACCGCAAGAGCGCTGGCATTCGAGACCGGAGAGATAGACCTGATATACGGAGCTAGCACGGGGCAGATAGACATGGAGACCTTCAATCGCTACCGTTCCATGGACGGTATCGTCACAGGTCTGTCCGGCCCCCTCGAGGGACGAAACATCGCGATGAACTCCGGCAGGTTTCCCACCGACGATCCCTCGGTAAGGCAGGCTATTCTTCACGGGGTGGACAGAAAAGCCATAGTGAAACACGTTTTTCTAGGAATGGAATACCCGGCGGAAACCCTGTTCGCGAAAAACCGACCCTACTGCGATCTGAATCTGAAGCCATACGTCTACGATCCCAAACTTTCGGCAAAAATACTGGATAAAGCCGGATGGGAAAAAAATGACGATTCCCCCTTCAGGAAAAAAGACGGGGCTCCTCTAACCCTGGATTTCTGTTTCATAGGGACCAACGCTCTCCAGAAGGCATCGGCGGAGGCCATTCAGGGAGATCTGAGAAAAATCGGAATCGACGTCAGGCTCGTGGCGGAAGAGGCGGACTCGTACTATAAGAGACAGAAATCCGGCGAATTCGGGATGATATTTTCATCGACCTGGGGAGCTCCCTACGACCCTCAATCCTACTGTAGCTCCATGAGGATCCCGTCCCATGCGGATTACCAGGCTCAGTCTGGACTGAAGATGAAGGAGAAACTGGATCGCAGCATATCCGAAGTCTTGATCACAGTGGACGAGAAGGAAAGAGCCGATCTCTATCGGTATATATTGACGACGCTGCACGAAGAAGCCATATATATGCCGCTTTCGTTTTCCACCGCGATAAAAGTCTACAGGGAATGCAATTTATCGGACATTCCCTTCAGGCCGACTCCCTACGATATTCCCTTCGAACGGATAAGTCTTCCGAAGAACGGTATTTAGAACACGATATCGAAAATGATTCGATATATATCCAAAAGAGTGGCCCAGCTCATACCATTGCTTGTTATCGTATCGATCGTGGTGTTTCTCGTCCTCAGACTGGGACAGGGAGATCCGGCCATGACATATCTGCGCCTGTCAGGGATACCTCCGACTGACCAGGCCCTCGCCACCGCCAGAGAGGAACTGGGGCTGAACTCGTCTCTGCCAGTTCAATATATACGCTGGGCTACGAAAGCGATCCACCTGGATTTCGGAAAATCCTACGTGACTGGAAACCCGGTATTTCCGGAGATCATATACTACATGCCCAACACGTTGAAACTGGCGGCGTTTTCTCTGGCTCTGACGCTTGCGGTAAGTCTGCCCCTGGGAATGTGGGCCGCACTCAACAGAGACCGTCTGCCGGACCATTCCACCAGGTTCCTGGCCTTCACAGGGGTTTCCATGCCTGGTTTCTGGCTGGCGTACCTGTTGATATGGCTGTTCTCCATAAAGCTCAAGTGGCTACCCTCCATGGGACTTGGGGGCCCTGCTCACATGATAATGCCAGCCATATCGATGTCTCTGATGTCCATATGCATAAACATCAGGCTGATAAGGGGAAGCGTTCTGGAAAACCTTCACGCCCGCTGGGGACTTTACGGTCGACTGAGAGGTCTTCCTGAAAAAATCGTAATAGGAAAACACGTACTGGTAAACTCGCTGATACCGATAGTGACCGCAGTAGGAATGCACATAGGCGAGCTGTTCGGAGGAGCGGTGGTGGCCGAAACCATCTTCTCATGGCCCGGGGTAGGCCGATACGCCGTCTCGGCGATCTACAACAGGGATTATCCGGTGATGCAGTGTTTCATACTCATGATGACGGTGATATTCGTGGTGATGAATCTGGCGATAGATATTCTATATGCCTGGCTCGATCCGAGGATAAGACTGGAAGGGGGACAAAGCTGAGATGCCATTAAGGAAGACCACTGTAGTGGGGCTTGCTCTACTAGCCCTGATAGCCCTGTCCGCCGTCGGAGCCTCTCGTCTTACTCCCTGGGATCCCATGGAAGTCGACCTGGCTATGAAATTCGCACCTCCGGGAAACGGCCATGTCCTGGGCTGCGACCATCTGGGACGAGACGTCCTGTCCAGGCTTCTCTACGGAACCAGAGTCTCTATGGGATCGGTGGGCCTGATCCTGGGACTCGTTATGGGAACGGGGTTTGTCGTCGGGGCCGCCGCAGGATATTTCGGAGGCAGGGTCGATACCCTTCTGATGAGACTCTGCGACGTGTTCCTTACCTTCCCCACGTTCATCCTCGCCATGTTTCTCATAGGTATCCTCGGAACCGGAATGACCAACGTCATACTGGCGGTAGCCATGACCCATTGGGCCTGGTACGCCCGTATAGTCCGAAGCATGGTCCTGTCCATACGAAACAGGGATTATATAATGGCCGCCAGGGTATCTGGAACCGGGCACTGGGGGATACTGTTCCGCCACATGATGCCTTCGGTCTTCTCCCAACTGGCGATACTGGCGACGATGGATATAGGCCATATGATGCTACACGTTTCTGGTCTCTCCTTCCTTGGCCTGGGCGTAACCCCTCCGACTCCCGAATGGGGGGTCATGATAGCCGACGCCAGGGCCTACATCTGGACTCACCCGGAACTTATGGTCTACCCGGGAGCGATGATATTTCTCACCGTGATGGCCTGCAATCTTCTGGGAGACTCGCTTCGAGACTCTCTGGACCCGGCCCTGGTAACGGAGGCTGCGGCATGAACTCGCCCTATCTGACCGTCAGGAACCTGAAGGTACGCTACGGTTCCAAAGAATTGGTGAAGGGAATTTCTCTAGATGCCTACAGAGGACGGATTCTGGGAATCCTGGGAGAGAGCGGATGCGGCAAATCATTGACCTGTCTAGGCATATTGGGACTTCTGCCGCCGGGATTATCCTCCTCCGGAAAGATAACTATAGAAGGGAAATCGACGACGGAATCGAGAGAATATCTGGACTCTTCGATCACCTCGATCATGCAGAACCCCGTGAGCTGTTTCGACCCTGTCTACACCGTAGGAAACCATTTTGCGGAGACCTTGAAAGCCCACGACATATCCGACTACTCCACCGTAGTCAAAGCCCTCGAAGAGGTGGGCCTGTCGAGGGAATCCAGGTTACTGGATCTATATCCTTTCCAGATGAGCGGCGGAATGCTTCAGAGGGTTATGATAGCCCTGGCCCTGGTTACGGAGGCTCCGTTCATCGTGGCCGACGAGCCAACCACAGACCTGGACGCCATAAACCAGACCAGAATATTGACCCTTCTGGGAAAACTCGTAAATCGCAGAAATCTGGGGATGATAATTGTGACCCATGATCTCGGAGTGCTGGCGAAGATGGCCGACGACGTCGTAGTGATGAAGGACGGTGTAATGGTTGACTCCGGAACAGTCGAAAACCTGTTCGATCACCCCGGATCGGACTACACCGCCGAGCTGGTAGAGGCTCACATGAAACTCTCGGGAGAGACGGAGGAAATCCTATCGTGAAGATTACCCCTGTGATCGAGCTATCGAGAGTCTCAAAAAGCTACAGAAGAGGCGGTTTCTTTCGAAAGGGAGAGAGAGTGGAGGTACTGAAGGAGATAGACCTGTCGATCCGACCGGGCGAATGCGTGGGATTGATAGGGCCCAGCGGTTCCGGCAAAAGCACCATGGGACGGATCCTGCTGGGACTGGAGTCTCCCGACGACGGAGAGGTTCGTATGATGGGAGAATCGATCTCCGCCGAAACCCATCTATCGAAAAACCGACGCAGGGCCGTTCAGGTGGTTTTCCAAAACGCCCCGGATTCGTGCAATCCCAGGATGACGGCCAGAGAGATACTGTCCGAACCGCTGAGAAACTTCGAAAAGCTCAGGGGTAGACGTCTAGAAGAGAAGATAGACTCTCTTTTGAAAAAGGTCGGCCTACTCTCTTCCGATAAAGGGAAACGCCCCGACCGTTTCAGCGGTGGAGAGCTTCAGCGTATATGCATAGCCAGAGCTCTGGCCCCCGGCCCCGATCTGATCCTATTGGACGAGGCGGTCAGTGCCCTAGACATGGTAGTCCAATCACAAATACTGGATCTATTGGACGAACTGAGATTCGACCTGGGAACGGCCTATCTGTTCGTGACCCACGACCTTCGACTGGTAAGACGATTCTGCGACAGGGCCTTTCTGCTGGAGAACGGTCGTCTGGAACCCTTCGACCCCGCTACTTTCGCGGCGAATAAGCATCTCCCTCTGCTGGACGAGCTAGTAAAGGCGATGCCTCCGTCGAGACCGAATAGAAATAGAGGATGACACGAAAAGGGCCCTGCGTTTACGCAGGGCCCTTTTAATGAGAAAATCCGACGACGGCTACTTCGTGGTCTCGGCGACTTCTATCTTTCCCGAAGCGACCTCCTCGGTCAGCTCGTCCAGACGGGCCTTCACGTCGGCCGGAACGAGCTTAAGGGCGCTGTCGGACCAGGAAAGTCCCACTCCGCCCTCTTTCAGTCCGTAGCGAAGCACCGTCCCTCTCCGGTAGGTTCCCTCCTGCTTGGCCTTGATAAGGTCGTAGACCACAACGTCCAGCCTCTTGAGCATGGAGGTCAGCACCGCCTCGGGAGCCAGATGCTCCTGAGGGGAATCCACACCTATGGCGTAGAATCCGCCCTCCTTGGCGGCGGCTATGATGCCCTCTCCCGTGCCTCCTGCGACCTGGTAGACGACGTCGGCACCGTTTTTATGCTGGTTAAGGGTCATTTCCTTGCCACCGGCGGGGTCGTCCCAGCGGCCGACGAAGCCCCTGAGGATCTTTATGTCCGGGTTTACCGTCTTGGCGCCCTGCTCGTATCCGGCGATGAAGCTGTACATGACCGGTATGTCCTCGCCGCAGACGACTCCTATGGTGGCCTCGGGGTTGACCCTGGGATCGCCCTCTCTGGCGGTCATCATGGCAGCCAGAGCCCCGGCCAGGAAGCTGCCCTCGCTCTGTTTGAAGTCGATGAAGGTTACGTGAGCTATGTCGCCTGTGGTATCGAACTGGGCGAAGTCGGTCTCGGGGAACTTAGGGGCCACCTCGGCGATGGCGTCCATCATCCCGAATCCCACAGACAGGACCAGATCGAACTTCTTGGCGGCGGTCGCCATGTAGGGCACGTAGTTGGCCGGGTCGTAGTTGCACTCTATGACCTTGCCCACTATGCCCAGCTCCGCCTTGGCTTTGTCGAAACCGCGGCTGGCGCTGTCGTAGAAGGAGGCATCTCCCAACTGACCCTCTATTATGAGGGCAACGGAGAGTTTGTCCGCCGCCAGGGAAGCCCCGGCGAGACCGAGCAACATGGAGAGGCATAGCAGTAGTACCGTCACTTTACGCATTATTCTATTCCTCCTATATGTTATTGATCAGGAAGATCGGCTTTTTCCGATCCCCCGGGTCACCAGTGCGATTATGACCAGAACGTAGGGTAGCATGAGGGCCAGATGGCTCGGAACTCCCATGGCCTGAAGCTGGAATCCCCCGGCCTGTGCCACCCCGAAGATTATAACGGCGAAGACCGTCCATCCCAGGTGTCCATCTCCGAATATCACCGCCGCCACGGCCATCCAGCCCCTGTCGGCGCTCATTCCCCGGACGAAGGAAAGCAGATAGGATGTGGAAAGGAAGGCGCCGGCCAATCCCACCATAACCGAGTTCACCACCAAGACGCCGTAGCGTAGACGCCATACGGGAACTCCGGCGGCGTCGAGGGCTTCCTCGTTCTCCCCGGCTGCCTTGAGTCTCATTCCCAGGACAGTCCTGGAGTCCATGTAGGCAATTACCGCCAATACTGCAACCGCCACCCAGACGATCAGAGAAAATCCGTCCAGCCAGCTAGGCAGGAAAGAGAGCTCCACATCCGGTATTCTGACCATGTTCGAGCTTCTGAAACTTCCCTTCACGCCGAAAAAGCTTTTCAGAAAGAGAATCGACAGGGCCGATCCCATTATGTTCAGGGCCATTCCTATGACCCATATGTTGGAACGCAGGGTCACGGAGAAGAAAGCGAATATCATGTTGTAGACGAGTGCTACAGCTACGGCGAAAACTATCCCCATTATCCAGCTTCCGAAGAGGTGGTTTCCCAGCACGGCGAAGAAGGACGCCAGTATTAGCCCTCCCTCTTGGCCTATGTTGAGTATGCCGGTCTGTAGGGTCCAGGTTCCGCCGAGGGCCATAAGGAGAAGGGGGGTTCCCATGCGGACCGCCGCCTGAAAGAATTCCGTCATGGATCAGTCCTCCCTGAGCCTGCTGGCCATTCGGTTGGCCACGGCGAATCCGGCTGTGACGAAAAGCACTCCAAGACACATGACTATCTGTACGACCTCCACCGGGACGTCGGTCATGAGCTCCATCTGGAGGGCTCCTGACTCCATCACAGCGTAGACAGCCGAGGCCAATATTCCTCCCACAGGATGATAGGCCACCATCATGGCGAGTATCATTCCCGTCCAGGTGTAACCCGGCGATATGGCGGTCCGAAAACGGTACTGCTCGCCCATCACCAGAAGGGTTCCGGCAAGTCCCGCCAGGGCTCCGGAGAGGAGCATGGCGGACATCTTGACCTTTCTGACGTCGATCCCTCCGTATTTAGCGAAACGACCGTTCAGGCGGCACATTTTCCAGTCGTAGCCCCTGATGGTGAACAGCATGGCGATAGTCACCAATATCACGGCTACGAGAGCTATGAATATTCCGGTGTTGAGGTTGCTGAAGTCGGTCAGTTTGGCGAAGCGCATGGCCTCGGGGATCTTGTCGGTGGCTCCCGCCGCCACCTGATAACCGGCGTAGGGACCGACTGTGAGGGCCTGGGTCGCAAGGGTGCCCAGGGAGTTGAGCATTATGGTCAGCACCACTATGTTGAGCCCGTGGTCCAGGTTGAGCTTGGCCGGGATCCAGGCCCAGAAGGCGGCTCCTCCGAGTCCGGCCAGAAGGGCCAACGGTATCAACACCGCACCGGGCAGGGCGGGGAAGGTCAGTCCGATCCATGTGGCGGAGAAGGCACCTACGTAGAGCTGCCCTTCCGCTCCGATGTTCCACATTCCGCCGTTGAAGGCCGCGGATATGGCGAAGGTGGCCAGCAGAAGGGGTACCCATTTGGCCAGAGTGCCCAGCATGGCGTCCGAGTCTCCCAGGGCACCGTTTATCATCTCTCCGTAGGCCTCCATGGGGTTAGCCCCGTAGAGAGCTATTATCACCCCTCCGAACAACACGCTGGTTACGAAGGAGCCCAGGACGATAAGGCCGTCCCTGTGTTCCTGAATCCATCTGTTTTTCACGTCAGACAAGGTCGGCGTCCTCCCTTCCCTCCAGCATGATCCTTCCCACTCTGTCCCTAGTGGCCTCCGTGGAGGACAGGACCGAGACGATCCTGCCTCTTAACATGACCGCCACCCTGTCGCTCAGGGAGAGGACTTCGTCCAGGTCGGAGGAGATGAGCAGGACAGCGCTGCCCTTGGAGCGAAGGTCCAGTATGTGACGGTGGATCTCCTCGGCTCCGCCGATATCGACCCCTCTCGTCGGCTGGGATACCAGGAGAACCTTGGGATCGTGTTCCAGCTCCCTTCCCATGACGAGACGCTGCATGTTGCCTCCCGACAGGGTTCCAGCCTGGACCCCTCTGTGGGCGGCTGCCACACCGTAGCGCTCCATCACAGAGTCGGCGTGGACCACCGAGGCGCCGTAGTTTCTGAATATCCCCTTTGCGAACCGGGGATCGTACTGGTAGCCCATGAGGGTGTTGTCTACAAGATCCGCCAGGGAGGCCAGTCCGGTCCGTATCCGATCCTCCGGTATGTAGGCCAGCCCGAGGTTCCGTCTGCCCAGGGAGTCCAGCTCGGATACGTCCAAACCATCTATGACGACCGTGCCTTCGCAGCCTCTGAGCCCGGACAAAACCTCCTCCAGCTCGCTCTGGCCGTTTCCGGTGATACCGGCGATCCCCAGTATCTCGCCTCCGAAGACCTCGAGGGAGACGTCTTCGAGAAGGGGCCGCGGGGCGCCGGAGACTGAGACGGACTTGAGCTCCAGAATCGGATCGGGAGAGAGCCTGGAAGCTTCAGATACCGATGGCATGTCTATGGAGCGACCTACCATGAGCTCGGCCAAAGATGCCCTGTCCAGCTCGGAGGCGGGTTTGGTGTCTATCAGCCGTCCCTTTCTCATCACGGAGACTATGTCGGAGATATCGAGGACCTCGCCCAGGTTGTGGGCGATGAAGATTACGGTCCGTCCCTCCTCACGAAAGCCTCGAATCGTCTGGAAGAGCCCGTCTACCTCCTTGGGGGACAAAACCGCCGTCGGCTCGTCGAAGACGAGTATCTCCGCACGGCGATAGAGGAGCTTGAGTATCTCCACCTGCTGCTGTCGGCCAACCGGGAGGTCTCCTACCGGCACGTCCGGGGATATGTCCAGTTCGTAACGATCGATCAGCTCTCCTACCCTGGCACGAGCTCCGTCCAGGTCGAAGGCGACTCCTCTTTTGGGCTCGTCGCCTAAGACCACGTTACGGCAGACGGACATGGATGGCACCAGCATGAAGTGCTGATGCACCATGCCTATGCCGTATCCCATGGCGTCCCTGGGGGACCCTATGGACAGGGGTTTATCGTCCATCCGAAAGCTTCCCCCGTCTGGGTGGTAGATACCGTAGAGACACTTCATCAAGGTGGATTTACCTGCGCCGTTCTCTCCGACGATCGCGTGGATCGTTCCGCCCTTGACCATCAGAGAGAGATCGTCCACGGCTGTGAAGGGACCAAAGGTCTTGGTGACGTTTAAAGCGGAGAGCTCATTCATCGTCGTCCTCCGACGGAATAACCCAGATAGCCAGGGCATCCAGACTTCCGAGGACCTCGGTTCGATCTTCCAGACGGACCTCGACATCCTTTCCCCTGCCGTCGTCCAGCCTCTTTATCTCCTCTCCGGGCAGAAACCCCCTATCCCTGAGGGCGGTCCTCTTGGGACCCGAGGCGGTTATACGAAGGACCTTGGCTCTCTGTCTCGGCAGAAGCATCGTGAGGGGAATGGAGAGATGTTCCGGCGAGGCTACGAAATTCTCCATAGCCGCTATCCAACCGCGCCCCTCGGCTTTGGAGCGACAGCAGAAATCGACGAAGGCGGCAAGACGCCGTTCGGTGGTAGAGTCGAGACAGTGCTCGGCGGCACAGGCCATCTCCTCGGCGATAGGGTCCTCCACCCCCAAGATCTCGGAGAAGAGAAAGGTCATGTGCTGATGTCTTCTGTAGGTCTCCAGGGCCTTCTCCCTGCCCTCCCTGGTGAGCTCGATCTTTCCGTATCTCTGGTGGTCCAGAAGCCCTATATCGACCATCTTGCGGACAGCCACGACCACCGTGGCCTTTCGGACTCCCAGACGGGAGGCAAGCTCGGTCACGGAAGGGACCGAGCCCTCCAGCTCTATCTCAAGAACGGTCTCCAGATAATCCTCTATACGCTCAGTTATGGCCATGCCGTCACCGCTTTCTAAAATGTTCTATCCTGAGAATACCCAAGTGGAGTTACGGTGTCAAACCTCTAGGGGAACCGAACAATAAGAAAGCTCCCGAGGGCGTTCCCGGGAGCTTTGGATCATGCGATCTACAGGTAAGGGCATCCCTCTATCCTGAAAAGATGGGGACCCTTGGGCCTGGTCAGGTTCTCCGGAGGCTTTCTTCCCATGTAGTCGAAGATTATCCAGCCTCGGTCGTGGTCTATCCGTAGACACCACTCGGGGCACCTGGCGGAAAGAGTATGCTCGGTAAGCCCCTTCAGAAAACGGTCAACCTCCCTGAAGACGTGAGCGAAAGCTCTCTTGAATTCCTCCCAAGAGAGTGAAACGACCTGGATCAATAGGACCACCTCCCATGGCAGAATAACAGCCACAGGAGATGACAGTCAAGCTCAGAGGCTCCCTTTCCGTAGATGTGCCTATGGATCAAGGCCCTCTTTTCTGGTATAAACGTTTACTGAACGCAAATATTTTTTCTTGGAGGTAACGAATGTGAAGAAAAAGAACATCGTACTGGCTTTGACACTGACGGTCGCCCTCAGCGGTGCGGCTTTCGCGGCGGACGAGAAAAAAGACGAAATTCTCGCCAAGGTAGGCCCCGAGACGGTCACTCAGGCGGATTTCGACGAGGTGATGGCAGGAGCTCAGCCCAACCAGGCAGCCTACTTCGGCACCCCCGAGGGCAAGAGGGCACTGGTGGAGGACATGGCCGACTCGGTGCTCTTCTACCTCTGGGGAAAGGACAACAAGCTGACCGAGACGGAGAAGTACAAAGAGACCATGGCCGAGCTGGAAAAGAGGGTTCTGGCCGGAATGGCCATGGAGAAGGTCCTCTCCGGCGCCAAGGTATCCGACGAGGAGGTCAAAAAGTTCTACGACGATCACAAGGCGGCCTTCAAGGTTCCCGAATCGGTAAAGGCCAGCCATATACTGATACAGGTTTCCAAGGACGCCGGAAACGATCTGTGGAAAAAGGCCAAAAAAGAGGTAACCAAGATCCGTAAGGATATCCTGGCCGGCAAGGTCAGCTTCGAGGACGCCGCCAAGAGGGACTCGGACTGCCCCTCCAAATCCAGAGGCGGAGATCTGGGCTTCTTCACCGAGGGACAGATGGTTCCCGAGTTCGAGAAGGCAGCATTCGCAACCAAGATCGGAGACATCAGCGATCCGGTCAAAACCCAGTTCGGCTACCACATAATAAAGGTGACCGACCATAAGGACGCCTCCGAACAGCCTTTCGACGAGGTGAAAGACGGAATCCGCCAGCAGCTTCTCCAGCAGAAGCAGAGGGACACCCTGTCGGAGTACGTGGACAAGTTGAAGAAGACCTACAAGGTCGAGATCCTTCTCCCCGAGCCCAAAGAGGTGTCGGCGGACAAGAAATAAATAAAGACAACAAATATAAAAAAGGTCGGAGGGACCCCGAGTTCGGGGCCCCTCCGACTTTATGTTTAAATCGATTACTCCGTGGTGTCTTGGTCGCCTATAACCTGTTTGAGCAAGTTCTCCAGGATCTGCTGCTTCACCTGATCTCCGGCGTCGGTCTCCTCCCCTCCGCCCTCTCCGGTGGGTATGTCGATCTGTATCCTTATCTTGGTCTCGCCGCCCTTTCCGTTGGTCGGCAGGCCGGTTCCGAGCCCTCCTAGACCGCCTTTCTCACCGATTTTGAGGTCCGATATGACCGGGGAATCCCAGCCCCCTCCCACGTGGAGACTTATCTCCCTGAAGTCTTTGGCCGAGTATCCCCCGACTATTCCCGCCAGAAGGTCCGTAGCCAGCGATCTGGGATCCTTGATGTTCTCTATGGTGGCCTCCAGGAGGCTTCTCATGGCTCCTAGAAGGGCGTTGAGGGCCTTCAGGTTAACCTCTCCGGAACAGCTCAGGTCCAGAGATTCCCTTTTATCTCCCATGGAGTTGGACTCGCTTCTCCAGGCCGATCCGCTGACGTCGAGGTATCGATAGAAATCGTCGCCGGGCCAGGCGGAGGCTCTGCTCCCCGGAAGTATGTACAGCTCCTGACCGTCTATGTTAAAGCTAGCCGCCAGGTCCTTGATCCTGAGAGGAGCTCCCTTGGTGACCGGGGTCAGGACGGAGAAGTCGATAAGCTCCACCGACCTTCCTCTAAGAAAACCGGTTACGTTGAAGAGAAAGGCCCTCCCTGCGACTCCGGATAGGTCCAGTTTCAGGTCGGCGTCGCCAGAGATGGTCCCGGGGAGATCGGCCCCGTCCTCCAGGAGAGGCTTCACGTCTATGCCCTTCACCTCGACCTTGCCCTTCCAGGAATTTCTAGTCAGGTCCACCGATAGATCCACGTCTCCCCTGCCCCCGTACATCTCGGCCTTGCCGCCGGATACCTTAAGGGAAGGGCCATCTACCTTCAGAGGCAGAGAGACCGACCGGATCTTCACCCCGTGAGTCGACAATTCCCGAGACGAGGCATTGCCCGAGGCTGAGACCTTTCCGTCTTTCCAGGAGCCGGACATATTAAGGTCCACTCGGCCGTCCACCACTCCCTCAAGGTTCGGCGCCAAAGATGACAGAAGTACGTCACCTCCGGAAGCGTCGAACTCCAATCCCCAGCCCGAGTCGTAAGGCTTCACGTCGCAGGAGGCCTGCACCCGCCGGTCTCCGAAAAGACTGGAGGCCTGGAAGGAGAGGTCGTCGTCCCTGCCCAGAAAACCTCCGAGGTCGACGCTGGCGAAGGCCATGTTACCCACCTGTAGCCGTGGAGCCTTACCCTGTGCGTATAGCTTGGGCTTATCGAGAGGGCCTAGAAGGTGAATCTTGCCGAAAAGGGTCCCTCCCATCTCGATGTCCTTCGGCATTATGCTCCTTATGTCCAGTCCCCTAACCGAGGCCTCCAGGTCGAGGGCACCGACGTCCTTCCCCGACGGCAACCTCACCCATCCTCCTCCCTTGAGGGGGAAACCACCCATCAGTCCCTTGAGAGAGGCATCGATCCGATCCTTGCCGCTCTTCAACGACAGAGATAGCTTCTCCAAGGGAAGGCTCTCCAGGTCCAGCCTGTCGGTCCGGGCGGAGAAATCCAACCTGGGAGACGAGTAGGAGCCGGACAGGGAGAATTCGCCGTCGATCTTGCCCGTAGCCTCCAGACCTCCCATAGCTCCGAAGAGGACCGAGCCGTCCAGACCGGACAGCGATCCCTTGACCGCCATATCCCCTACCGCCAGGGGGACAGCTCCGGACAGGGAAAGTCTTCCTCCGTAGAGCCCGGCTTCCACCTTATCGATCTTCAGCCTCTCGCCCTCGAGAGATACCTTGGCCTCGAGGTTCATGAAAGGGAACACCTCGACGAAGACTAGTTTGCCGGACCTGAGGTCCATGTTTAAAAGCCCTCCGCTCCCTTTGGATCGATAGGACCAGCTGCCATCCAAGACGCCTTCGGGCATATTCCCTCCGGCGGCGGGAAAAGCCTTTTCCAGAGACGCCCCGGAGATACCTGAAAGCTTTCCGTCGAGACGGATGGACGGTCCCTTTTCGAGGTCCACCGTGCCTTCTCCTGTGACCTTGCCGGAACCTATCGCCGACGAGAGGGAGATGATCCTCAAAAGACCTTTATCGTATCGAAAACTGCCCTCGGTCCGTCCCAGAGAGCCACCGGAAACAGCGAGTTTATCGGAGAAAATCCTTCCCTCCGCCGACGGGGCTCCCATCGGACCGAACACCTTTACCTCAGCCCCAATCTTTCCTTCGACGTTTGAAAGGCGGTTACCCGTCAGAGAAGCCAGCTCCGAGAGATCCACTTTATCGGCCAGAGCCGACAGATCCACCGAGCCACCGCTCAGGTCGACCGCCCCCTCCACCGACAGCTTTCCCCCGGCCAAAGGCGACCGGACCAGAACGTCGAGTCCTCTGTCTTTCTTTATGGACACCTTTCCCGATATATCGGTCAGGCCTCTCCCGTTTTTCAGAGCCCTGACCTTCCGAAAGCTCATCTCGCCCACAGGCGATGCGGCGGGGCCTTTCAGGGCGATGGATAGAAAGCCTACGTCCAGCGAAACCGCCTTATCCTTAAGCTCTTCAGAGAAGGAGGACAAATCGACGTCGGTCGCCACCAGATCGACCTGGATAGGAAGGTCATCCGAGGCCAACCCCACCGAGAGATCTCCCGATAGCGTTCCCTCTCCAAGCTCAATGCGACAGGAGGACAAAGACAGCTCCCCGTCGGAAAAGCCCAGATCTCCCCTAACGTTGGGCAGAGGCAGCTCTCCCAGGCCACCTTCGGAGAAGTGGAGATCGCCGGACAGAACGGGGGACGACAAAGTCCCGAAAAGACGATACCGTAGATTCGCCCTGCCTCTTACGGCGGACTTCTCGAGAGATGGCAGAATCCCTCCTAGACGTTCCATCGAGAGGTCCTCCAGGCTTCCCGAACCGTCCAGCCCGGGAGACAAGCTGCCTGAAAAGGAAATAGACCCTCCCACCCCGCGAATAGATGCGGCCGGAATCCTCACTCCCTCGGACAGATCGAGCTCGAAATCACCGTCCAGAGGCTCCCCGCGCCATGATCCCTGGACATGTCCGCTCCAGGACATTCCGTCGCCGACGGCTCTCAGCTCGGTCAAACTCCATCCCCCACCGTAGAGGGGACCGCAGTCCGACACAGTCACCAGACCTATCTCAAGGGGAACCTCTTCGTCACCACTGTCGGTTTCGGGAACAAGACCGTGAAGCAGCATCTCCTCAACCCTAACGCCCTCCACCTCCAGGGAAGCCAGCCTTACCCTGCCGCTCAGCAGAGACTTGATATCCGGCTTGCCTATGACGGATCGGACCGTCGCAACCGTGACCCCCGATCGGTCCATAAGCCGAAGAGAGGCGATACGGTAGCCGCTGAAGGGATTCCCGTCGATAGACCCTATCGACAGGGAGGCCCCTCCCATCGAGGCGACCCCATCTTGGATTCCCCTATCTATCAGATCGACGATCTTGGCTCCACCCCATCTGAACGCCAATATCGCCAGAAGAATAACCCCTGCCAAAAAGGAGAAATATATCCTTTTTTTCATCTTTCTACCCCCAATTTTTGTGGATATAGTGGATAACCCTGTGGATAACCGGTGAAAACCCCCGTGGATTAGCGTTGGAAAAGATGTTATCCACTATATATGGCGAGAAGGAGAGATCTGGATGGCCGATCCGATCGAGATCTCCGCACCATGGTACCCAGCCATAACCTTTCCTACCACCCTTATCTCCGCCCCTTCAAAGAGGTAATCGGGCAAGACACCTCGAAAGACCTCTTTTCTCACGGTAACGGAGAATCCCCTCTCCGAGGAACATATCCTCCACAGGGAAGGGCCGTCGAAAATTCGAGAAATCCTCATTTTGACACCGACGAAGTGCCCCCTCAAGGAGGTCAGCTCCGATTTTATCTGTCCAGGCGAAAAAGGCCTGGAATCGGCGAGTCCCCAGAACCCGGCACCCTTCGAGCAAGCCTCCGCCAAGGCCAGCTCCACCCTGTCAACATAGGTCAACTCGTCTCCCATCAAAAGAGGTTGAGCCAAACCGAGACGACATAGCTCCTCGGACAGCAGCCGGTCCTCTTTGCCGTCGCTATACCACAGGTGGGCCAAGGTCCTTCCGTAACGGTCCACTCCGGCGGTCTCCAAAACGACTGCCTTTCCTAAAACCATGGACTCGGCGACCTTCATGGCCTCCAGCCCGAACTCTTCTTGCCCTCTGACGGGATGGTGAAGCTCGGGGGTATCCACCAAGAGACAGCGAACCCTCAGCTTTCGGCGCTCGCACATAACGTCGAAGGTATCCCCGTCCAAAACCGATGCGACCTGACCTCGAAGGATCGCACCTTCCGAGGAAAAGGCGGATAATATCAGAAACATAGACAGGACAAGCGACGATCGGCCTCTCAAGGAAGACCACCTCCGGCAAATATAATACATTATGGGAGGGCTGGAGTATATAAGGTCAGTAAAAATCAAGCTCAACGTACCCTTTCAACCTGGATCTACATGGGATAAGCTATCCTTGAAGCCGCTTATCGAGCGAAAAGAAGGGCTACTACCGAAAAAGGAGGACCCGAGATGATCGACAAAGACAGGCTCCTTAAGAGCTTCATCGAGTTGGCCCGCGTTACCGCTCCTTCGGGACGGGAAGGGGCCATGGGAAAGACGCTTATTCGGCGACTTAAAAACCTGGGTTTGGATGTGTCGGTGGACGACAGCGCCGATAAAACCGGAGGCGAACAGGGAAATATAGTGGCACGATTGGATCCCTCGGAGGGAAGGGAAGACTGGATAGCCCTGACGGCCCACATGGATACGGTGCCGCTCTCCCACCCCACCAGGCCTATAGTAAGAAACGGGGTAGTCTACTCCGACGGCACGACCGTCCTTGGAGCGGACGACAGAGCGGGAATAGCTTCAATTCTAGAGGCAATAGAGGTATTAAAAAAAGACGGATCCGACCATCCGGGAATTGAGGTTATCTTTACCGTATCGGAGGAGGTGGGTCTTTTGGGATCCAAGGCGTTGGATCTCTCGAAGCTAAAATCCTCCATGGCCTTCGTCTTCGACAGCTCTACCGAGCCGGGATCGATAATAACCACCGCCCCCTTCGCCACCTCGATAACCTGGACCGTAATAGGACTGGCGGCCCACGCCGGGGTGGCTCCGGAAAAGGGCATCAACGCCATACAGGCGGCATCCAGAGGAATAGCCTCCCTAAGAATCGGTCGTATCGACGAGGAGACCACCGCCAACGTGGGGACGATCAAGGGGGGGCACGCCATCAACGTGGTCTGCGACAGGGTTGAGATCAAAGCGGAGGCCAGGTCCCTCAAGGAGGACAAGCTGAAGAGGCAGGTTCTGGAAATGAGGACGACCATGAAACGGGCGATCGCGGAATACGGGGCAACCCTGGAGGAAAAGGTGGCGGAAAAATACCCGGGATACTTTCTTACGGCCAATGCCCCCGTAGTCGTAAAGGCGGTAGAGGCGGTCAAAGCAGCCCGACTGATACCAAAGATCACCTCTACAGGAGGAGGCAGCGACGCCAACGTGCTCAACTACGGAGGGTTGCCGTCGGTGAACCTCGGCCTGGGATATCAGAGAGCCCACACCAACGAGGAATCGCTGGAGATATCGAAACTGGAGACCATGGCGAAGGTGGCCTTGGAGATAGTCCGATCCTAACCCAGAAGAAGGCTTTTAGCTACTCAAAAGAGTCTCTAAAGAACGACCTTTACTGACCAATGTACATAAAAACCTTGCCCTTCAAGGCTTGGAGCTCTATACTGGTCTGAAGCGATGACGATGTCACATGGAAGGAGGGGTCGCTTTGTCGGCTTTCAATTTCGTAGTAGCCTATCTCATACTGTCGGCCTGCGTGCTCTGGAGGAAAGAGATCCTTCAGAAATACAGGACTATTCGACAGAACGCACATCAGACCTAGAGAAATACCGTACTTCACGAGGGGGCCTCTGAAACGGGAGCCCCCTCCCCTGTTTTTGACCTAGGAGGGTTCGCCGATATGAACCACGTTTTCATGGTATGGGGGGCCGTAGCCTTGGGGGGCTTGATAGGCCATCTCTGCCGGATGCCGTCGGGAATAATGGTCGGAGGTATGATCGCCGGACTGGCGGTCAAGATTGCCTTCGCTCCCGACATGGAAAGCTCCAGATGGCTCAGCGCAATATCCCAGCTTCTAGTGGCCGGAGCCATAGTCTTCAACTCCGACGTAAGCTCGGTCAAGAGCCTTCCGGGAATGATACCTGTGGCCATGGGCTACTCGGTAGTGATGTTGGGGTTCGGCGTATTGGTGGCACTTGTCCTGTCTCGATTTTTCGGCATGGACATTCTGACCTCCCTTTTCGCATCCTCCCCGGGAGGGCTCTCCGGACTTGGACTGGCAGCGACCGAGAGCGAGGCCAACGCTCCGCTTGCCTTGCTCTTTCACGTCAGCAGGATAACGCTGGTACTCATGGTGGTACCTCTGCTGGCCCGCTACCTGAGCAGATAACAGACGAAAGCAGTCTAAGACCTCGTTTGACAGAACGAGGTCTTTTTTGACGTTCAAAAAAACTGTTGATCAGCGCAGCCACGCTGGGGTAGGACGCAAATCCCAGTCAATTGATGCGAAATACCTATACATAATAATCCGAATACCTCTCTAGCCTCCCCCCTCTTTTGGCAATATAATTTTAAAAAGGGTGGATTATGCAAAAACAAGGAGGGGGATCAACATGAACACACTTAAGGGGAGACTAATAGCGGTGTTCGTCCTTACGGGGCTCATAGGCCTTGGAACCCTGGGGATATTGGCCATTCAGAGGTCCGGAACGGCTCTGACCGCCGCAGCGGAAAAAGAGGGAATAGCCCTGACCAGCTCGGTAGGGGAGATGATCGACAGCTACATCAAATCTGAGGTAGCTGCAGTGGATCTGCTGGCATCCAGCGTCAGCATGAGATCCATGAACTGGGAGACCCAGAAAACGTTCATAGAACAAGTCGATATAAACGTAACGGGGATACAGGAAATCTGGGTGGTGGACGAAAAAGGACAGGCCCGTTATCTGGACGGGACCACCCTGGATCTCGAAAACAGAGACTACGTCAAGGAGGCCCTTTCGACCGGCAAGACCACTTTGAGCGATCCCGTAAAGTCTAAGAAAACCGGAGAGATGGTCATAGTTGTGGCCAGTCCCATTTTCGAGGACGGCAAGTCCAGGCCGTCGGCGCTTCTCTGCGGGAGGATACCTCTGAAATCGCTCCAGAAAACGGTCGATAAGTACAGCTGGGGACAAACCGGTTACATCTTCGCCATAGACAGAAAGGGTATCGTGGTTCTCCACCCTAACGAAGAGCACCAGGGAACTTTGAACGCATCGGTCGAGAGCAAAGCCATTCCGGCAGAGCTTGTCGAAATAGTGAAAAAAGGTATGAGAGGAGAAAGTGGCGTAGAAGGCTATCCCTTCGAGGGCAAGGAAAAGCTGGCGGCCTACGCACCTTCTGAGTTCACCGGCTGGCTGATCTTCTCGTCGGCCTATCTGGACGAGTTCACGGCCCCGGTGATTCGAATGAGAAACACCATAGCCCTGATCACATTAGGACTGATCCTGGCGATAGCGGTGGTATCGTTCTTCATAGCAAGATCCATAGCCACCCCTGTGGAAAAGGCCGTACAGGCCATGGGCAAGATAGCGAAGGGCGACCTCGACGTAACGATAGAGGACCGCTCCAGCATAAAGGAACTCAAACAGCTCAGACAGGCTGTGGACGCAATGACGTCCGAGGTATCGTCGGCGCTATCGGTGGTGAACGAGAGCGCAAGAACCGTTCTCGACAGGGCCCAGGACGTCAACGCCGCCGTCGAGGAGGCCAACGCCACCTCCGATCAGATCCTGGAGCAGACCGTCAGAGGCAACGAGATGGCCCAGAACACCGCCTCAGCGGTGGAACAGACCAACGCCAGCATATCGGAGGTAGCGGAGGGAGCCCAGTCGGGAGCCCAGAACGCGGTGGAAGCCGGCGAGGCTGCGGAGAACACCTCCCACGAGGCGGAGAAGGGCACTAAGGCTCTCAACGCAATGGTATCCGTCATAGACGACGTCTCCTCCGCCGGGACCAAGGTCGGGGACGCCATAAAGAGCCTGGACGATTCGGTGGACTCCATCGGCCAGTTCGTGACGACGATCACCACCATAGCGGATCAGACGAACCTTTTGGCCCTCAACGCCGCGATAGAGGCGGCCAGGGCTGGAGAGCACGGCAGAGGATTCGCCGTGGTCGCCGAGGAGGTTAGAAAGCTGGCGGAGGAGAGCAACAAGGCGGCCCAGAACGTGGGCACCCTCATCCAGGAGATAATAAGCAGAACCAAGACGGCCGCTTCGGACCAGGAGAGATCGGCCACCCTGATAGGAGAATTGGTCAAGCGGACCAACGAAACCAAGGAAGTCTTCACCCAGGTGGTCGTGAGGATGAACGGCATAACCGAGAACGTCCAGTCCATAGCGGCGGCGGCGGAGGAACAGTCGGCCAGCACCCAGGAGATGGCCTCCGGAGTGGAGCACATATCGACCAACACGAAAAACATAGCGGAAGCCTTGAAATCCATCACCCACGGCATGGAGGAAGAGAGCCAGGCTCTGGAGATGATGGCTCGTTCGGCGGAGGAACTGGTCTCCCTGAGCGACGACATGGAGAAGGCGGTAGCCCACTTCCGTCTGAGATCCCAGAGAGCTCTGGACGTAAAGTAGTTAAAGCAGCTAAAAAGGCGAAGAGGCCGGATTCCCAGAGGAATCCGGCCTCTTTATTAACCGCCTCACGAAGCTACCACCAAGGTCTAAGTTTGCCGGTTATGCTGTCGACTACGTCTCTGGAACCGTGGATCAATATTCCCATGTAGTCGACGTCCTGTTCGTTCATTTCCTCCAAAGCCGTAGCCAGCTCGTCGTCTCCGGCGGTATCCAGCAATATGGAGGGGCAGTCTATGACGAGAAGCTCCGGAGTCTCCCGGGCCTTGTTCAAAGCCTCCCTGAGCTGGGCAACCTTTGCCTTGAACACCATCAGAGGATAGCGGGGCAAACCGCGATGCCTCACTCCCGATTTATCGGAAAGCCATTCCCTTCCCATGTGCTCCTCTCCGTGGAACCCCATGGAAGTGCCCAGATGAGCGGCAACCGTGAGGGCCACCCCTACCTTCAGCTTGGCGTTCAAGATCAAAACGGACTTTTTCTCTCGGTAATCGTAATCCATGATCTGACGAATCTCCCCCTTCAAAGGCCGCGGCGGTACGAGGACCGCCGTTCCTATCCCCGTCCTTTCGGGGTACCTTATCAGTGTACCAGCTTTTGCCGTTTCTCACAGGAGATATAGGCCTGAAGCCGGGCCAGTTCGTCGAAGTCGGGCTCGGGACCTTCGTAAAATCGATCTGCCGAAGGTGACGTTATCGTCACCCCCGTGCCTTTCTCCACCACTCCCACGGGATAAAGAGGTGCGATGGATTCGAGCTCCGCGCTGGCCCGTTCGACCGCTTCGCCTGGCAGGGTAACCACCAATGCCCCGGAGGAAATCATCCTCATGGGATCGAAGTCGAAGGCCCTGGAGAAACGCTCGACAGCCTCCGATATCGGCAAAGCGTCGCCGTCGATCCTAAAGGACATACCGGCTCCCTGGGCCATCTCGCACATAGCCTCAAGAACGCCCCCTCTGGTGGGATCGTGCATGGCCGTGGCCCCCAAAGAGGCCAGCTTGAGGGCCTCCTCCACGACGGAAAGCCTATCGGCCAGAGATCGGGCCTCGGCGATGTCCCCATCGGAAAGCCCTTTCGAGCGGCACTTCTCTGGGTAATCCCAGGCCAGTATGGCTGTGCCTTCAAGCCCTACCCCGCGGGTGACGCATACGACGTCTCCCTCGGAGGCACCTCCGGTGGACACCATCTGTCCCGGCTCGGCGGAACCGAAGGCGGTCACTGCCGCCAGAGGACGGGAGAGGGCCGAGGTGTAACCGCTATGGCCTCCCACTATGGTGACGGAGATTTCCTGGGCCGCCTTCACCGCGTCCTCCATTATGTCTTTAAGTATATCCTCGTCGCCCTTGTCCGGAACCAGCACCAGCAGCTGGGCCCATCTGGGACGAATGCCTCCGGCGGCGATGTCGTTGCAGGCGACGTGAACCGCCAGACGACCGAGCCCCTCGGAGGCTCCGACGATGGGATCCACGTGGGAGGCCACAAGACCGCTTCCGGTATCGACCAAGGCAATGTCCTCGCCGAAAAGGCTCCCCAACAGAACGGAGGGATCGCCAACCTGTAGAGAGAGAGGTCCGTAGACCGACCTCTCCATGGCAGAGCGTGAAAATTTGGACATCAGTAACTCTCCCTGTCCTTGGCGTTGCGGAGGTTTCTGGCGTAGAAGACGTCGCCTCTCCAGTCGGCCTTGACCACGTCTCCGTCCGCCACCATCCGCTCCACCAGGGCGGGATCGTCGCCTTCCTGCTCGAGGAAACGGGCCACAGCCGCCTCTTTCATAGGGTGAACAGACAGTATGGACAACAGGGCATCTCGAACGTCCCCAGTTCTGGTGAAATCGTCGCCCTCGTAGGCGTTGAGTATCATGGGATTCAAACCGTGTGACTGGAAGGTGGCGGTAGCTACGGCCAGCCTTTCCTCGTCGACGCAGGCTACGTCTGGACATGCGGGAGGACGGGTCGGAGACGAAAGTCGGCACACCGCAGGTGAAACCGACTCCAAAAAGGACGCCAAGGCCTCGAGCTGTTCGTCGCCGTCGTTCCCTCCGGCTATAAGCATGGTCTCGGTCTCCAGATGGCCTTCGTAGGAGGAGGCGAAGTTCCCGACCCCTTTCAATATGGAATCGAAGGAGAGTTTTTTATGGGGCCTGTCGACGAATCTCCAGACGTCTTCGGTAGCTCCGTCCACCTTGAGAGAGACCCAGTCGAACTGCATCAGCGCCTCTTGGACCTCAGGATCGCCTATCAGAGACGCGTTGGATATCACCGCTATAGGAACCCCGAAGGCCTTTATCTTCTCGGCCAGCGTTCCTATTCCCAGGTCCAGAGTAGGTTCGCCGTCGGGGACGAAGGCCAGATAGTCTACCGGATCTCCTGATTTTTTAAGATCCTCCAGCTTGGCCTCCACCTCCGCCGCTATGGCCGAGGGATCGAAAAAGTTCCGACGCTCGACGGACATATTCAAGGTGCTTCCCAACTGACAGTAGCGGCAGGCATAGCTGCATACCTTCGGGGGGATGTGGTTGACCCCCAGGCTGCGCCCCAACCTTCTAGACGGCACGGGACCGAATACGTGCATGAGATGACCTCCTTATATACGTATACATTGAGAATACATCTCACAAAGGGTCGAGGGATATAGCCAAAAAGCGAGAAAAACCCTCTAATCTGGATCGATTAAAAAACTTGGGCTCAAGATCAACCAGAAGAAACACATCCGCTACCAGCAAAACTCAGCCAACATTTGCGTTTTTTCATGTCAGTGTATCTTTTCCCCGTTGATTTCGAAAACCTCTTCGCCGATAACCTCCAATAGAGTCCCAGGTTCGAATTCAGATGAACCACCAGGCTTGACCTGGACATAGAAAGAGAAATAGTCTTCCCAAAGAAGGGTCTCAAATCGACAGATCAGGTGACGCCCATCCTTGAAGATTATATTCATATTTTTAGAACCATCATGCCTTCGGATTGCTTCAAGTAACTCCACAACGTCACCGCCTTTCTGGGAAACTACCGAGATCCTCTAGATAATAGCCGAATCGGTTCATCCCCACGTGTGTGGGGAACCCTCTTTTTCTTCTGCGAAAAACCCCTTATAAGGTATTTTTCGACACATCTTGAGGGGTATAACGGCTTAGCAAAAGACCACAATAATCCACAGGCTCTCGCCTAAGGATCTTCGTCTGACGGAATACGTCGCGACAGGCTCTACGGACCTCTCCTTCCGGATCCTCCGGGCTCTGACCGGCTATCCGAAAGGGCACAGGAACGACCGTCTCGAACTTAAAGACATTCGACGAATCAGCCTCCTAGGCGTTTCGATGATCGTATCGACGGCCGTCCCATTTAACGCCGTATTGTTTAGCCAGCGGAGAGCCACCGACGCCACGTCTAAACAGTGATAGACCAAGGGATGCCATCGATCCCCCTCGAATTTTCCCCAGTAACGAAACAGCTCGTCGTCGATAAAAGCCATAGACTTCACCTCTGAGCCACCCTAAAACACCATACCACCAAGCACCTTAAAATCAAGGATCAATGCCGTAAAAAAATAAAAAAAGAGTCCCTAAAAACTCAGGAACTCCTTTTTTCGATATTTCATCTTAACTCTCAGATCAATCCGCCGCTTTATGAAGGTCTCTGCTGGTCGGATGATATTCCAGTTCCATGGGGCCGTCGTATTCGCCGTCCACCATCTTGAAGAATATATCTATCAGTTTTTTGCAGAACTCCGGATCGTCGTATCTCCGCTCAGCCGTGTCCATCCAGTGATGGAGCTTCATATGGACCGTCAGTCTGTGCCGTCTGTAAAACCCGGGCCAGTAATCCGCCCTGGCGTGCTCGGTAAGGAGAGCCAGTATCTCCGCCGGGTCCTCGGGCAGGGTTATAGCGACCGGAAGTCGAGACAGATCGTCCTGGGTGATCCTGCCATCCAGTGCTAATTTGGCAGCGTACTCTTTCTGGCTTTCCCGAGTCAAGGTAGAGAGACGATCGACGAAAAGTTTTTCCCATGTGGAGATCGTCCCCAAAGAGTCCAAAACCGCCGAAGCCGTTTCGTCCATATCGGGGTACTCTCTGGAGCGATACTCCGCCACGGTCTCGGCGAACAGAGGAGTTCCCAGAAGCAGACAGACCGCCGTGAGAACCGCCGGTAAACTATATCTCAAGGATGTCGTTCTCATCGTCCAGTATGTGGACCGAGACGTCGCCTCCGCAGTGCTCTCGGACCATCTCGGCCAGCTCGTCCCCTATTGCTTTAAGATCCTGCAAAGAGACGGGAGGCATTCCCTCCACGTTTATGGCCACGTCGGTGGTCGTCTCGGTTATCTTGCTTCTGTCCCCGTTCTTCCAGCACCAGGCGCGGCAAAAGACGTCTCGGTTGCCGTCGTCGAAGTAGATTATCTCCCCTTCGTCCGGGTGTTCCAGAACGTCAGGCTTACCCAAGGGGACGTAATCCTCCATCCCGGACGCCACGTCCAGCCGAAGGTCTCCGGTAACCACCGAGAGATCGTCCCCCCCGCAGGGAACCATATGCCTCAGGCTGATGACGTTGAAGATGCACACCAGCTTGTTCACGAAGGGAAGATCGGTCCCCTTGCCGGTCCTTTTTATCAGGTTGGCAACCGAGGGGGGATACTTGTTCGGGTTGATGCCCATGGATCGGAAGACCTCGCGCCAAGATGCTATACGGGGAATCTCCTTGTAATCGGCCAGATCGGACCTCTCCCTAACGTCCGCCTCGGCGGCCCTGAGCTTGGCCATCAGACTGTCGTCCTCTCCTCTATTGTCCGCTCCCTTCACCAGAACCACCGCTCTGCGGTACCCCTCGAACCTCTCGAAAACGCCGGATCCTATCTTTATATTCATGAATACCTCCGTAGATAAATTAAATCTTAGCTTCCTGTCTCTTCAATATATGCCCCATGAACTCCAACAGGGTCATAGCGGCGATGCGGCAGGTGGCACCGGACGGATCGTACTGAGGAGCCACCTCCACCAGATCGAGACAGGCCACGTCGAACCTCCCGGCTATGCCCCTCAGTATGGCGGCCACCTCCTGATAGTACAGTCCCGCCGGCATGGGTGAGCCGGTGCCGGTGACCAGGGAGATGTCGAAGACGTCGATATCCACCGTGACGTAGTAGCGATCTGCCTCGGGTATGGCCTCCACCACCGCCTCGGGGCCGATCCTTCGGACCTCCGACGCGGTCACCAGCCTGCTGCCGTACTCTCTGGCGTCGTCGAAGTCCTCTTTCCTGCTGCTTCCGACACCTCTCAGTCCTATCTGGGTCATGGGGCCTATGTGGTCCATCTCGGACATACGTCTCATAGGGCTGCCGTTGCCGAATCTCTGACCTCCGGGAGCCATGGACCAATCCAGGTGGGCGTCCAGCTGTATCACCCCTACGGTGCCGCCCAACTCGCTAAGGGCTCGACCGACCGGTATCGATATGGAATGGTCGCCTCCGAGCACCACAGGGGTGGCCTTCCTGCGGAGGATCCTCCTGACCGAGTCCTCCACGTTGGCGAGGGAGTTCTCCATGTCGCCCTGGACCATGTCGGCGTCGCCGCAGTCCACTATCTTCCAGGGATCGCCCAGGAAGACCTCGTCCAGCTCGGGATCGTAGAACCCTCTGGAACCCCTGGCGTACTGGGTCGAGGCCTCCCTTATCCTTCTCGGGCCCAGCCTGGTGCCGCTGAGAAAACCGACGCCAAGGTCGTAAGGCACGCCGAGCACCGCCATATCCGCCTCGATCCCATCCGCATCCCCGCAGATGGGATATTTGCCGAAAGAACATATACCTGTTATGGGCATATCCACTCTTTCCATCCGAACCACCCTTTCAGTATCGTCAGATCAACGCTTCCCGTACTCCGTAGGTCCTTCGGGCCACGAGGTGGTCTTCAGCCACTCCATGGGATAACCCGCCTGGGTTCCCATCTGGCCCACGTTTATGAACCCGTCGTCGTACTTGACTATAAGCTCTTCGGAGAAATTCCACCAGCCGTCCACGGTACGACCGGCGTTTTCGTCGCAGAAGGAGGTTAGAAAACCGGCCAGTTTCTCCGGATTATTTCGATTTATCTCCATCGCATCTTTTTCTACCTCTTTGAGCTTTTCGAGGAAACCGGTCTCCAGAGCCTCACGACGGGAGACTATGTCGCAGTGGATGGCGTCGTATCTGAGTCCCGCCCAGTTGGAGACGAAGTTGAAGGCCCACCAGGCGCTGTCTCTGCTGAACAGAGAGGTGTCGCAGGTCTCCACCGAATCCGGAAGAGACTCCACCCCTACGAAGAAAGGCATGAACACCGTGTCAGCCGGTTTGTCCAGCCCTAGCCACATTATCCCTCCTATAGGATCGGGGAGCCAGCCCCTGGCCTGGTTTACGAAGGCATAGCCGCAGTAGGTCACAGAGATAGGACGCTCCCAGGCTCCGTCGAGCTTGCGTTTCGGGTCTCCCACGTCGCCCTTTCCGTCGTATGGTCCGTAGAAGCGGTCGGGGTATCCGAAGGGTCCTGCCGCCACTCCCTTGGTCAGGTCGAACTCGGTGCCCTCGTAACGGTCCCTATGTATGGCCATGACGTCACGGACCGACAGCTTTTTATCCGGCTTGATCGAGAAGGGATAGGCCTTCGTGTATCCGTCCTCCACCCAGGGGGACAGCCCCAGGGAGGGAGCGGCCAGGGAGAAGGCCCGCCAGACCCGGCGCAGGGAGTAGTACGGATGGTTGTACTCCCCAAGGCTCACGGTTCTGAGCCAATCCAAAGGCCCGTCGGAGGGCTTCCACCAGCCGTGTTTCTTTGCCACGGGAAATAGTTCCTTTCCCACCATCATGTCCGGATCGTCCCGGTCCACCTCGCGGATGCGAAACTCGTTGGCTCCGACGAACATCTCTCCGTCCGGCACCCTCTTGGCGACCCAGAGCCCGCCGGTACCCTCCGGAGAGGGGGCCATCTCCATTATCCAGCCCTCTTCCGTGTCGGCCACTGGAAGGGTCTCGCCCGTTCCGTAGTAGCCGTATTCCTCTATGAGGGATCCCATGAGGGCTATGGCCTCTCTGGCGGTGCGGCATCTCTCCAAGGCCACACGGGAGAGCTCGGAGGAATAGAAGATCCTCTTCCCCGGCTCGGGCTTTGCCGTGATCTTGGCCCCGTCGGTACACTCTCCAAACATCAGCTGATGCTCGTTCATTATGCCGTAGTTGCCGTCGAAATAGGCGTAGGTGTGGGAAACCTGAGGGATGGTTCCGAGGGCGATAGACGGCTCATCTCCCATATAGGCCGGTCCTCTTCTGTCGGTTATCATTCTGGGATAGAGGAAACACCGATACTCGGGGAACTCTCCCATGGCCGCCGCTGAACAGTAGACGGCTCTGGTCTCCCCCTCCTCGTGATCCATGGCGGGAACGTAGACGATCCTCTGATCCATGAGATCGTTATCGTCCGAGTGAGACACCACGACCGACCCGTCCTCCGTCGCCCCCTTGGTAATCAGCATAGTCGTACAGCCGATGGCGGACGAAACGGTCAGCAAGGTCAACAGGAAAACGACAAACACAGTCGACACCGTAATTTTCTTCACGACAACCCCTCCTTGTACCTAAAATTAAAAATCATATTCGGATCGTTCTTCATTATATGCCCAATAGCCATCGACGCAAAATGCCCAAAAACCAGACAAAGACGAATCAAATCTTACATATCCATACAATAGGACACAAAACCTTGACTGCCTATTATATCAGTAAGAAGATAGTTTTGACTTTGGTCAACAGTCTTAATTATTGAAGGAGGAATTTTTTTGAGTACTTCGGAGGAAACGAAGAAAGAGCCTATTCGCAGGCTACCCGAAGAGGCCTACGAGGTGATGGACGGGGATCAATATCCGCCCTATGTCTCATCGGAGAAGAAGATACCGGAGCTGACCTTCAGGGCCATCTCTCTCGGCTTTATCCTTTCCATCGTCCTGGGAGCAGCCAACGCCTATCTGGGTCTCAAGGTCGGCATGACAGTATCGGCGTCCATACCGGCGGCGGTCATCTCGATGGGCATAATGAGGGGAATCCTCAAGAAGGGGACCATCCTGGAGAACAACATAGTCCAGACAATAGCGTCCTCCGGCGAGTCCCTGGCAGCGGGGGTCATCTTCACCGTGCCGGCCCTTTACATACTGGCCCGAACCAACCCTCAGCTGGTACCCCCCAAGCTGATCACCGTAACCCTCATGTCCGCCCTGGGAGGGCTGCTGGGACTGCTCTTCATGATCCCCCTGAGACGTTTCCTGATCGTCAAGGAACACGGGAACATCCCCTACCCCGAGGGAGCCGCCTGCGCCGAGGTCCTCGTTGCGGGCGAGGTCGGAGGAGCCCCGGCCAAGACATTGTTCGCCTCTCTCGGTCTGGCAGGAGTGTATCGTTTCGCCCAGGCGGGAATGAAGATCTTCCCCGAGGAGATCGAGTGGGGCATCAAGGGCTTCACCGGAGCCCATATAGGCGCCGACATATTCCCATCCCTCATGGGTGTGGGCTTCATCGTCGGTCGCAGGATAGCCACCATTATGCTCGTCGGAGGCGTGGTCGCCTGGCTGGGAGTCATCCCCCTGATAGAGTTCTTCGGAAGACACTCGGCCGACGCCATCTTCCCGGCGGCTACGGCCATTTCGGAGCTCGGAGTGTGGGGGATATGGAATAAATACATCCGCTACGTCGGAGCCGGAGCGGTTGCTTTCGGAGGACTCCTCAGCTTCGTGGAAGCCCTTCCCACCATTATCAACAGCTTCAAGGCCGTCATGAAACGCTCCAAGAACGACGACGGGACGCCGGAGAGAAGGACTCAGCAGGACCTTCCCGGAAAGATCGTCACATGGGGATCCCTTTTGGTCGCCGTGTCCATGCTCTTCGTACTTCCCATAGACAACACCGTCGCCAGGATAGTGTCCGCCATAGCGGTGGTCGTCTTCGGCTTCTTCTTCGTGACGGTCTCCAGCCGGATCGTCGGTCTGGTAGGAAGCTCCAACAACCCGGTGTCCGGGATGACCATAGCCACCCTTCTGTTGACGGCCATTCTGGTCAAACTCGGTGGGATCTCCGGCATAGAGGGAATACTGGCGAGCCTCACGGCGGGATCGGTGGTCTGTATCGCCCTGGCCTGCGCCGGAGATATGTCTCAGGACCTCAAGACCGGATTCCTTGTCGGATCCACCCCCAAGTATCAGCAGATCGGGGAGATGATCGGAACCGTAGCCGCCGCGCTGGTGATAGGGCTCGTCCTTATAATGCTGGACAGCACCTACGGTTTCGGCTCCAAGGAGCTCCCGGCTCCCCAGGCGGGGTTGATGGCCATGGTCGTCCAGGGGATATTCCAGGGAGACCTGCCCTGGACCCTGGTGTGGATCGGAGCGGCTTTGGGACTCTGCGCCAGACTGGTCCAGATCCCGGTTCTTCCCTTCGGCATCGGCCTGTATCTTCCTGTCCATCTCTCCGTGCCGATCTTCTTCGGATCCCTCATCAGAGAGGCAGTCATGAAAAAGTTCCCCAAGGGGCACGAGAAGCACAAGCCCGCCCTGGAGACGGGAATGCTCATCAGCTCGGGCTTCGTAGCAGGAGACGCCCTCGTCGGCCTTCTGGCAGCCTTCCTGGCCTACGTCGGTGTGGCGGACAAGATCGCCGTCGGCGGGCCCCTCTCGGCGAGCGGAATCGGAGGACTGGCTCTTTTCATGGTGCTGGCTCTCTATATGTACAGAAAGTGCTGCACCGCCGAAGCGGACTAAGACGACTAAAAGCGACACACCTAAAGGAGGGGCCTTTCGGCCCCTCCTTTGTGTTTATAATAAAGGGAATATATAATCGAAAAAAGAGAGACAGCCCACAAGGAAGGAGATCTTATGCTATGAGCCACCTGACGCTTCTATTCGAGGGAGAAGCCGTCTGCTGGGACGAGGAGACGGTCCTTCTAGCAGGCAACGAACCGAACAACCTGGAGACTTTAGCGGACCAAGGACTCCTCAGACCGGCAGGAGGCGGAATGATACTTACCGAGGAGGGGCTGGCCGAGAGAGACAAGCTAGCCTCCGAGATGGGAATACCGCTGAAACCAATGGCCGACACCGCCCCTGCCACGGCTCTTTGGAGAAACAGGCTCAATCTGCTTTTGGAGAAGGCTTTCCTGGGACGGTGGGGGCTGAAGGAGTTTACCATAGCGGAGAAATTCCCCGTCGTACCCTATCTGGAAGGAGAGGAGCTATTCACCGAGGAGAACGGCAGATTCCGCTATCTATGGCCCGAACATCCCTCGGTGAAGGATCTTATGGACTCCTTTCCCTTCTGGGGAGTTTCCGCTAGAGAAGAGCCCATTCCGGGGGAAAGAGGACTCACAGAGTGGATCGAGAGAACCGGAGCCCCTACGGGCAGCCTGACGGTGGACCTTATGCTGAGAAGCGGCTACGACTTCGACCACTACAGGAGAACGGAGACCGCACCGGAAGACAGGTTCAGGCTTCAGAACACGGACCGACTTTTCTGCCTGAGGGTGAAGGACCCCGACGACCTAAAGGCCGCAGTGAAAGGACTGGGCCAGATCGAGCTGTTCATGCTGGGACAGAGACGGATATACATTCCCGGGTGGGCCGACATCGACACGGAGGACCAGGAGAACTGGACCATGGTGCTTCTGGTGACCGACGACGACGAGCAGCTAAACAGGCTGGAGTCGGGGCTCAAACCATCGGCGATGGACCTCATAGAGCCGAGCCGCCCTATTTTCCTGCTGGGAACCAGCGTAGAGGCCCTCAGAGGCATAAAGACCCCCAAGGAGACCATCTACGACTGGTTCTGCGACGAGGTCCGGCACATCGCCAGACCGGACGTTCATATCAACTCGGCCACCTGAAGGGCGGTCATGACCAACATGGCCGCGAAAAAGTAGTTAAGGGCCCTGCGCCTGCCGGGACTTCCGAGAAAGCTCTCTATACCGACTCCGAACAGGGCCCAAAGGACCACCGAGGAAAAACAGACCGCAGCCAGGAAGAGGGCGGACATCAGCACAGGCAGAGGCCTGGCCAACAGAGGCCTTAGAAACACCGAGTACAGGGTCAGGCAGTATATCATCACCTTGACGTTGACGCACTGAAGGGCCATTCCCTTGAGGAATCCCCCCTCGCCCTCGGAGGAGCCGTCCTCGTGGGGAACCTCCCGAACCAGTCCCCAGGCCAGCCAGACTATGTAGGCCGCTCCGATCCACTTCATGGTCCCCTCTAGCTTGGGAACCAACTCCATCAGAAAACCGGAAAGAGACCCTCCCAGGATCATCAACAGGAAAACCCCGGAGGCGATTCCCAAGGTGTAGCTCCAGGTTTTCCTCAGTCCGAACTTCGCCGCCATCGCGGCGGAGCTGACGTTGTTCGGACCGGGAGTGAAGGTCGTTATGAACACGTAGGGGATAAGCGCCGCCATATCTATCTCACTCAAGATCTAGCCTCCTTTTTTATCGACATACCGTCCGGCAGAGACAGTATCATTATCCCGATGAAGATGAGGGCAATACCCGCAAAAGATCTGACCCCCAGGCTCTCTCCCAAGAGAAACACTCCCAGCAAAGAGGCGGTCAAGGGCTCCATGAGGGTCAGGGTACAGGCCGTCGAAATAGGTATCATGGTCAATGCCACGGAAAACATACCGTAGGGGATCGCCGTTCCGACCAATCCGAGGGCCAATGCCACCGAAGCCCCTCGAACCGTGGCGAGCCAAGCAAGCGGATGGAACAAAAACAGAGGAGAGCCCAGAACGGCCCCTCCCAACATGGTGGCGGCTATGACCGCCAGAGGATTTCTGGTCCTCTGAAGCTGCTTCATCCCCAACCCTATGAATCCGTAGGACGCCCCCGCCCCGACCGCCAGAAACACACCTATCAGGTCGACCCGGACAGCTCCGTCGCCGAGGGACAGCAGAACGCATCCCCCTATGGCCGACGCCGTCGCCACGGCCCATCTGGGGGTCAGAGGCTCTCTAAGAACCGCCCTGGCCAGAAGTCCAGCCAATATGGGGGAACTGCCTATGGTGACCATGGTCCCCACTGCGACCCCGGTTCTCAGGACGGCGGAGAAAAAGAACAGCTGATACACCGCCATGCTGGAGGACGCCATCAAGAGGGTTTTCCAGGGCCATCTTCCGGCAAGAGCATCGGATCCGTATCTGAAAAGCACGAAAGCCGCCAAAAACAGCCCACCAAGGGTCATCCTCAGGACGCCTACCACCAGAGGAGACGCCCCCTCGGGAGCCAGAGCCTGAAGGGTTCCGGTGGTGCCCCAGAAAACAGCGGCCAGGAGCACTATGGCAGATCCCGACCGAACCGAACTATCTCCGTCCATATTCACCCCTCCCCAAAGACCGAAGTCTCTAACGTTCGATAATCTTCGTCATTCTACACCTTAAGCCAGGTCACAAGCCATAGGAATTACGATCACATAGATAAAGGTGTCCGAACGGCTGAAAAAGCCTTGCGGACACCTATAAATTACAGTAAACTTAATCTCGAAATTCAGACGGGAGGTCTTAATATGCTGGCACAAGCCGTAGAACAAGCTAGAGAGAGGGACGACTACGTAGGAGAGGCAACCTTCGAGGGAGAAACCCTGGAGGATCTGGATCTCTCTGGGCTGCGTATGGAGTCGGTCCGTCTGATCAACTGCACCTTCTCCGGCTGCGACATGGAGAACATAGGTCTCTACGACGTGGAGCTCAAAAACTGCGACCTATCCAACTGCAAACTGGCCAGAAGCTACTGGAAAAACGCCAGACTGACAGACTGCAAGGCCCTGGGCAGCTCCTTCGACAGAAGTTCTTTCAAGGAACTATCCCTGACCGGAGGTATCTTCAGCTACTCCAACTACGTGGAGACTTTCTGGGAAAACTGCACCGTGAAGGAATGCGACTTCAAAGACGCCTTCTTTTCAGAGGTCAGATTCAAAAAGGTCGCCCTGTCCAGGGTGAATTTCTCCGGGGTCAGTTTCTTCAAGACACCCCTTAAAAACCTGGACCTCTCGGACTGCAACATAGACGGCATAGCGTTCTCCGACACCTTCTCGGAGCTCCGAGGAGCCAAGGTCAGCGCCCTACAGGCGGTGGATCTGGCAGTAAGACTGGGGATAAAGATCGTCTAGACTTCGTTCCCGTCCCCTCTGTCCATATCGAAGACCCTCTCGACGGATCCATCCGGGCCGATCTTTACGACCTTGGCCCTGTGGGAAGCCGCCTCCTCTGCGTCCATGAGACACCATGCCATCACTATGACCCGGTCTCCCACCGTGCCCAGCCGCGCGGCCGCCCCGTTCAGGCAGATCTCGCCGCTTCCCCTGGGGGCCTCTATGACGTAGGTCTCGAAACGGTTGCCCGAGGCCATGTCCGCCACCAGGACCTTCTCTCCGATCAGGAAACCCGCCTGGTCTATGAGGTCTTTGTCTATGGAGATGCTTCCCTGGTACTCCAGGTTGGCCTCGGTAACTATCGCTCCGTGGAGCTTGCACTTCAACATCTGTAAAAACACTTGCATCACTCTCCCAACACGATGTTATCTATCAACCTGGTTCGACCGACCCTAACGGCGAGAGCGATCACGACGGGATCGCAGATCGATTCCACCTCGGACAGCTCGTAGGCGTCCCTCACCTCGACGTATTCAGGCTCGAGGGCCTCTTCCTCGGACAGAACCGAACAAACCAGATCCCTCAGAACCGATGCGGAGCGTTCTCCCTTCTCGAAAGCCTCCTTCGCCTTCGCCAGAGACCGAGACAGGGCCAGGGCGGATCTCCGTTCCTCTTCCGACAGATAGGCGTTTCTGCTGCTGAGGGCCAGACCGTCATCCTCTCTTATCAGAGGGCAGGGTCTTATGTCCACCGGAACGTTCAGATCACGGACCATCCTGCGAAGCACCTGAAGCTGTTGATAATCCTTCATGCCGAAATAAGCCCTGTCGGGACGGACTATGTTGAAAAGCTTCAGCACCACGGTGCAGACTCCTCTGAAATGGCCCGGTCGGGACCCTCCGCACAGAGGGAGGCTCAAGGCAGTCTCGTCCACATAGACCGAGTGTCCCGGAAGGTACATATCCTCAACTCCGGGGGCAAAAAGCACGTCGACCCCCGCTGCAGCCAATAGGGACAGGTCCTTCTCCTCGTCTCTGGGATAGCGCTCCAGGTCCTCGCCGGGACAGAACTGAATCGGATTTACGAAAAGGGACACGACCGTGACGTCGTTCTCTATCATGCTCTTCTTCACCAGCGACATATGGCCGTCGTGCAGATACCCCATTGTGGGGACCAGGCCGACGGACTGCCCCGCCCTGCGGCGTTCCAGGACGAAAGCCGACATTTCCTTCGGTTTGCGTATAATTGAAACCAACGTACCCACTCCTTCGAGGTTCTTCTCTCCGAAATTACGGTGATAATATAGTTCCAAAAGCCGGACTACGCAACCGTAGAGTCGCCCGCAAGAGGCAGGCCCAAAAAAGGCAAGGCCAGGAACCTCCTGGAGAGATTTAGGGACCATAAGGAGGAGATCCTGCTCTATGCCAGGGACTTTGCGATCCCCTTCGACAATAACGAGGCTGAGCGAAACATCCGCAACTTCAAAGCGAAGCTTAAAATATCGGGCTGCTTCCGAACCTCGGAAGGGGCTAATGACTACGCCAAAATAATGTCGTTTCTCATCACGGCGAAGAAAAGCTCGATCAACATCTTCGAGGCCATGTCTATGGCTCTCGATGGTCAGATTCTCTTCTTAGCTGGGGCAACTGAATAGTTACATCTGAAACAGATGGCCGCAACGCTCCAATATTTGCAGGAAAACGGGCGACGGAAGTCGCAGACCGTTTTCACGTTCTTTCCGAACAGATCAAGTCCGTCGAGGCTGTTATGCGCACCAATGCAGAGCTAAAGGGCGCGGTGGTGGATTACGCTAAAAACCAGCCCGTGTTCAACGGTTACAAGGCCGCGAAATACAGCAGAAAATATCTTCGGGATCATGAGGCCAATATCGCGCTTTACCGGGCGGCGCAGGAAACATTTCGGCGCATCCTGTCCGGGGCGAAACTCCCGAAGGTGGACGCGCTCAAAGCTGAATCTCAAAAGCTGACTACGGAAAAACGGGCCGCATATAAAGAGTATCGCGCGGTGAGGAAGGATATGCAGGAGGTTGTCACGGCGAAGGAAAATATCGATCGCTTGTTCAGCCTGACGGACGCGCAGAAAAATAAGGAACGGCAGCGATAGCGACGGTGACGCAACGACAGGCGCGGAGCGCCGACTTCGGGCCAAGTTGGCCCGAAGTCGCAGGATTTGGGGCGGCTTGCCCCAACAAGCAGTTTTATGGTTTGACCGCAAGGGAAAATCCATAAAACACGCAAGTGTCTATACACTTGCCCTGCTTGCTACTTTGCACTAGACTAACAAACTCAATATAGGAATACTTGTCCTAATCATTGCATTTATGGTACAAGAGTGCTAAAATATAGTTGAGCCACTCATATATTAACTACGTCACGCATATGGAAAGGAAGATTTATGTCTAACAATTGCATTCGTGTATTGGGAGCAAGAGAACGAAACCTAAAAAATATAAATGTTAAAATACCAAAAAAGCAAATTACGGTTTTTACCGGTGTATCCGGTTCGGGTAAATCTTCATTAGTGTTTGATACAATAGCAGCAGAATCACAGAGACAATTAAATGAAACCTATACCAGTTTTATTCGTCACCGTATGCCACACTACGGGAAGCCCGATGTGGACACAACTGAAAATTTATCGGTAGCATTTATTATTAATCAAAAAAGATTAGGTGGGAATGCCCGGTCGACAGTAGGAACGATTACAGATACTTATTCGTTATTACGCCTGCTGTTTTCACGAATTGGCAAACCCTTCGTAGGTTACTCCGATGTTTATAGTGGACCCGGAAAAATGGACCACCGAGTAAGTTGCTAGGTTAAGGTGAAGAACAGGCTGCTGTATCATAGGTCTCAGAAAGAGAGGGGACATAAT
>NZ_JAKGUG010000008.1 GCF_021568855.1 Dethiosulfovibrio russensis
TCGGAGGGCACGTCCTGTGCCCCCTCGGCTTGGGGCGACGTCCTGTCGCCCCATCCGTACTACACGACGGCAGGTCGGAAATACGGGCTCGAATGGGCTTCGCCGAAACGACCTCTCCGAGGAGTAGCGTTTCTAGAGATGCTCTATAGGTGCATGGACAGATATAGGAGTCTAAATCTGAGCCTGTTTTTCCATCTCGTAACGTTTTTCTATTTTCTCTTCCAGGGAGATAAAGGCCTTGACCGTCTCGGGGCAGAACTGGATTCCCGCCAGCGATCGTATTTCCTCGAATCCCCAATCGACTGGTTTCGCTTCCTTATAGGGCCTGGGACTGATCATTGCGTCGAAACTGTCTGCCACAGCCACGATCCGGCCGTAAAGGGGGATTTCCTCGCCCTTCAGCCCCTTAGGATACCCTGATCCGTCCCATCTCTCGTGATGGTTCAAGGCTACAGATGCGGCGGTCATGAGGACTCCAGAGGAGAAGCGGCTGAGCAGTTTCCACCCGAATATCGGGTGTTGTTTCATTATCTCCCATTCCCGATCGGTAAGAGATCCGGGTTTTAAGAGGATCGAGTCTGGGACGCCTATCTTTCCTATGTCGTGGAGAGGTGCGGCCAGTCCCAGGGAGAGTACCTCGTCCTCCGGCTCTCCCATGGTCTTGGCCAGGGCCATGGACAGCCACCCGACCCGGGATGTGTGTTCGTATGTGTCGTTGTCCCTCATCTTGGCGATGAGGTTGAGGGTCTTCAGCAGGTCGGAGAGGAGGTTTTCGTTTTTGCTGGCTATTATGTCCATCGATTTTCGGTCTTCCGCATGGAAGCTTTCGAAGCCCTCTATCTGGCTGGCGAAGTTGTGTCTGTAGACGTAGAAGCTCGACGCTTTCAGGGCCAACTCAAGTCTGGTGGCCAGCTGGTTGGGGTCCACCGGCTTGGTCATGTAGTCGTCCGCTCCGGCCATGACGGCTCTCTTGATTGTCTCGGAGCTGTCGTCGGAGGTCAGCATTATTATCACCGCCGGTATCTCCATGGATCTTATCCTGCCGGTGGTCTCTATCCCGTCCATCCCCGGCATGACTACGTCCATCAGTATCATGTCGATGTCCGAGTCGACCCCCAGCAGCATGGACAGGGCTTCCTCTCCGCTTTCGGCCTCCATCACCCTGTAGCCGAGGTTCTTTATCCCCAGGGCCAGGACCTTGCGGGTTGTCCTTTCGTCCTCAACTATCAGTACCGTAGCCATAGTGAGCCCCCTTGTCTCTCTCATTCGACGTATTTTTTCCAGCCGCCTCTTTTCAGTTCGTTCGTCAGTTTTCTCAGAGATAATTCGAGCTCTTTAAACACCTCGACGCAGGCGGTCGAATCGGTTTCCTTGGCAAGTCTCTCAAGTCGGACGCATATCTCCCAGGTCTCTCGGGCTCCTACCGTTCCGAGCGATCCTTTCAGGCCGTGAGCCGCCTTTGCCGTTTCCTCCGGCGACCTCTTTGCCACGGCTTGAGACAAATTTTCTAGCTGGGACGGCAGATTTTCAATGAAGTCGCCGATGACCTCCTCCATTATGGCCTGATCCTTTCCAATCATTTCCAGAAGCGCCGCGACCCTGTCGGGATCCAGGATTCCATCGGATTTCTCCGTCGGAGTGGGCGTGGGCTCTGTTTCCGATGTCTCCGGAAGCAGAGCCGTTATGGCCCGGAACAGCTCCTCTCTGTTGACCGGTTTGGTGACTATGTCGTCTACCCCCGATTCCAGTATGGCCGATTTTTCCTCCGTCATGGCATAGGCGGTAAGGGCTATCACCGGAAGTCTGGGACGTCCCGATCGGAGTTCTTCCCGTCGGATCTCTCTGGTGGTCTCCTTTCCGTCCATTACAGGCATCTGTATGTCCATCAGAACCAGGTCAGGCCTGGTCTCGTCTATCTTTTTCAGTGCCTCCACGCCGTCTAATGCCAGGATTACCTGAAAGCCCCGTCTTTCCATGGTCCTTCTCATTATCCTGGCGTTGAATTCGTTGTCCTCAACGACCAGCACGGACTTCCCGACCCCGAACAGATCCTGATCGCCCAGTTCCTGCGGCGTGGAGCCCGCTTCCTCCGGGGTTATGGATTTTATCAGGGTTTTCTTCAACACGCTGTCCGGGATGGGCTTAGTCAGAAACCAACGTATGCCGAGATCTCTGCATCTGGATTTTACATCCGGCCCGTCTAGGGAGCTGAACATTATGGCCGCCTCCGGCATGGCGTCCTCTTGATTTAGTCTTTCAAGCACGGTGGGGCCGTCCATGTCTGGCATATGGCAGTCCAGTATCATTATGTCCGCCGATCTTCGGTTTTTTCCGGTCAATATTTTCAGGGCTTCCTCTCCTGATTTTGCTTGGTGGACTTCCATGCCCCAGGCGGACAGCTTGCGGCTAAGTATGGCCCTGTTGGTCTCGTTGTCGTCCACTATCAGGGCAGAACGGGATCTCAGTTCGGGATGTAGGTTCTGCCTGTTTCGGTCTCCTATTCTCAGGGGAATAGCGAAGCTGAAGACGCTTCCCTTTCCGGGAGCGCTTTGAACCTCAAGTTCTCCTCCCATCATCTCCACCAGTTTTTTGCATATGGACAGGCCGAGTCCTGTGCCTCCGTAGCGCTTGGTCGTCGATACGTCGGCCTGGATGAAGGGAGAGAATATCCTTGTTATCTCTTTTTCGGACAGCCCTATTCCTGTGTCCTCTATCCTTATCTCTACCGAATCCACCTTTGCGGTTTTTTCCGTAGCCTTCACCGACATAAGGATCTCCCCTTCGTCGGTGAATTTGACCGCGTTGCTAAGCAGGTTGACCATTATCTGTCTTATCCTCACCGAATCGCCTATGTAGCTTTCCGCCAGGTCTTCGTCTATGTCGACGTTCAGTTCCAATCCCTTGCCGTGGGCTTCCTTGGCGAGGTAACTGGCGGATTTCCAGGCGACCTCGCCAAGGTCGAAGGGGTGGCTGTCTATCTCCATGTGTCCCGATTCGATCTTGGATATGTCCAGTATGTCGTTGATTATGTCCATCAGCGAACAGGAGGCCTCGTGTATCGTCTCCAGGCATTCCCTCTGGTCCTTGTCGTAGGTGGTCTCCAGGGCGAGCTCGGTCATGCCCAACACGGCGTTCATGGGGGTCCTGATCTCGTGGCTCATGTTGGCCAGAAAGGTGCTCTTTGCCCTGTTGGCCCTCTCCGCCTCTTCCTTGGCCTCTCTGAGCTCGACGGCGTTTTGAATGAGGGCCGTGACGTCTTCCATAACCCCTACCACCCCGGAATTGTCCTCGTTCGAATGGAATGCCGCCTGATTGAAGAAAAAACGGTATTCCCGGCCGTCGATATCAATGGGAAGCTGGAATCGGACCGGTTCGTGGCCGTTCAAGATCCTTTCTCCCAGGTCCATGAGCTTTTTCGATACTTTCGTAGGGAGCAGCTCTCCCAGGGATGCGCCGATCGTTCCCCATCCCTCTCGACCCAGCAGTGAGGAAAAGGCCCTGTTACACCCTATTATTATGCCGTTTTTATCGAAGTAGTAAACCGGGTTGGGGATCGTATCCAAAAGGACCTGCATGAAGGATAGCTGTCCCTGTAGGGCTCCCTCAGCTTTTTTGCGGTCCCTTATCTCGGTCTTGAGCCTTTCGTTGTGTTCCTTGACGGTCGTTTGATTTTTCTCCGCCTCGTCGACCCTGGCCTTCAGTATCACGGCCTTGGTGTTTTCCCTAAGGAGGAATAGTCCGCCTCCCAGGAGCAACAGTGCGGAGGCTCCCATTATGATCAGGTTGCCGTAGGGGGTTGCGGAGCCGAAGACCCTGTCTCTAGGGGTCACTAGGAAGAGGAACAAAGACGCTCCCGGAACAGCCGCCTTTGCGGCCAGGACCTTGGTTGGCTTGTCCTCCTCTCCCACCTTTACCTCCATCGGTTCCTCCGCTCCCTCCAGGTGGTGGAATATCTTGCTGGCCTCCTGGGGGTTCTCGAACGGCGACGTCACCCTCTGGCCGTTCCAGGTGGTGAGGAATATGTTGTTCCACGGCTCGGTGCTCTGTCTCGCTCTGAGTCTTGCCAGTATGTCCGACGGGGTCATCCACAGCACGATCTGTCCCTCGTACTTCCCCTTGTAGAAGTAGGGGTAGGATATAACCAGTCGGCTCTCTCCGTTCTCCCACTCGGTTATGATCCGCCCCGAGGGGTTGAGGGTGTAGCGGTATTTGAGCCAGTCGGGAGGGTTGCCCTGTACGGCCGGGGTCACTGCGAGGGGGCTGCCGTCGTCCAGTATGACCGCTATTCTGTAGTAGACCATGTCGTTTTCGAACGTTGTGTTCTGGAGTTTCCTCTTCAGCAGGGTATGAAGGTTTTCCTGGCTGGCCTTCAACCCGTATTCCCTGGACATACCGAGGTCCCGCCCCTGAAAGTAGGCGGTGAGTTCCTTGCTTTCGGCTATGTCGTAGGCGTCCTGTCTTCTCTCGAACAGTATGTAGCCCATTATGGAGGCCATGTTGTCCGCCTGTATCTGAAGAGCCCGTACAGTCTGTCTCTCGAAGGACCTCTGAGACCGGTAGTTCACCACTATCAGGACCGCTATCAGGGCCAGAAAAAGCCCGATCGACACGGCCAGGGCCTTCTTGAGCGTAGGCAAGGAACGCTTCATGGGAATTCCGTTATGGACGGATAGTATTCCTCCACCATGAGGGAGTACTCTCCTTTTTCCACCAGTTCGGAGAAAAACCTCTCGAATTCATCCCTCAGGTCGGATCCCTTGGGAAAGGCCACTGCCATCTCCTGTTTATGGGAGATCGGGCCTAGAACCTTGATCTGTCCGGGCCACGAGGCCAGGCCGACCAGGACGTCCGGGACGTCCAGCAGCAACAGCTCCGAGCGGCCGGAGATAAGGGCTGGGATCAGGTCGTTCAGGTTTCCCTCGAAGGGCGCAAGCTCTCTGGCCAGGTCTCTCAGCCCGTACAGATCGGGATCAAGACAGGTACCGGGACAGCCCATGAGGGACTTCCCCTTCACCAGTTCCTTGGTCGATTCTATGTCCTTTTCCAGGTCGCCCGACGGTTTTATTGGTCTTATCGGGTTGTTGGCTCTAGTAACAAGCCAGACCTGGGTGGTGAAGGTGGGGCTGGAGAAGTCTATCAGCCTCTTTCTCCACTCCAGGACTGTCAGTCCGGAGGCTATAAGGTCTCCTCTTATAGGTCTCGTCGTCTCGGAAAGAGATCCGTCTTTTTTTATCTCTATTCCCAGGAGGTCGGGCACGAGATTTTGCCAGTCCGTCGGGACGAAAGAGTAATTCACCCCTAGGAAGGAGGCGAATCTTTTCATCAGTTCCACGTCGAGTCCGTCTCCGCTTCCGCTCACGAAGTGAGCGTAGGGCACGCCGAGATGGCGAAGTTCTCCTCTCTCCCTAATCTCCTTAAGGCCTTCCCCCTGGGCGGACGAGACGCACAGAGCCGATAGGAGCAGGAAGAGAAAAACCGTTCGTTTCATGGATATCCCTCCTCTATAGGAAACACTACCACCTCTTTCATTATACATCTCGTTTCTTCCTATGCGACAAAAGGGACGCCTCTAGGCGTCCCTTTTGTCGTTCCCTTCAGTCGAAGCGTTCTAACGGATCGTTATCTGGTCTCCGTCGGAGAGGTTCTTTCCTCCCAAGACGACCAGCCTTTCTCCCGGTTCCAGGCCCTCTCGGATCTGGCTATCCCTTCCTACGGACGGTCCTAGTTTGACCGGTCTCTTTACGGCTTTCCCATCCTCCACCACGAAGACGAAGGAGCCGCCCTGCTCGGAGATCACCGCCTCCATCGGTACCATGACGGCGTTTTTCAGGGTCTCCTCAACGATGAAGACCCTTGCGAACATCCCCGGTTTGAGGTTTTTCCGATTTTCGATGGCGACCTCCACCTGTGTGGTCCTGGTGCTGGGGTCGACGAAGGGGCGGATTCGGGAGACCTTGCCCTCCAGCTTGATCTCTCCGACGGTCACGAAAGCCGTCATTCCCTGCTCTATCAGTCTGGCGTGGCTTTCCGGAGCCTGGATGACCGCTTTCAGCCTTGATATGTCGGCGATCTGAGCCAGAGGGGTCTGAGGGGTTATCATCTCTCCCGGGGTTCTGGAGTAGTCGTTCACCACAATTCCCTGAATGGACGCCTTCAGCGTGTATTCGGACAGGTCTACCTGGAGTTTTTCCAGGTTGGCCCTGTGCTGTCTGACCTGAGCCCTGTTGAGGTCTACCGCCGCCTTTGCGGTGCGGTAGACCGTCTCCTTCGAGTCCAACTGCTGCTGGGTGGAGAAGCCCTCCTTGACCAGCCTGAGATAGCGATCCCTCTCCCTCTTAGCGTTTTCAAGTTCCGCCATGGCTTGGGCCACCTGGGCCTGGGCGACGGCTATCTGTGCCTTGGCCTGAGATATCTGGGCGTCGACGTCTCTGTGGTCCAGCTCCGCTATAGGGTCTCCGGGAGATACCGAGTTTCCCTGTTTCACGAAGACCTTCATCAGCCTTCCGCTCACCCTGGGATAGATGGTTACCTCGTCTATGGCCTCCAGGGTGCTGTTCTCGGAAAAACCTCTCTCCACCTTAGGGGTTATCTCCACGGTCTGCACGGTCACGACGGTGTTTTGAGCGGCCCCGGTGGATCCCCATAGCAACACGGTCGCCAGAGCGATGACAACGGCTATTTTCATCTGTCTTCACCTCCGTTTTCTTTCAGGACATGGGAGACCAGCTCTCCCTCGGTTCTCTCCAGGGCCGCCACCTGGACGGAATAGGCGCTCACAGCCATAGCGTGTTCCTTTCTGGCCTTGGTGTAGGATGCCTGGGCGTCCAGGACGTCTATCTGGGTGCTGACTCCCTCTCTGTAGCCTACCTGGGCCAACCTAAGGGATTCGGAGGCCAATTCGAGGTCTTTCGACGTGGATTCCACCGCCTGTTTAGCCGTTTCGAGATTTAACCAGGCCTGGGAGACCTCGCTTCTTATGGCCTCCCGAAGCTTTTGGAGGTCCAGCTCTCTCTGTCTCAGGTTGGCCTTTTCCCTCATTATCTGGGCCTTGGTGACGTTCCTGTCCAGTATGGGCACGTCCACCTCCAAGGCTATCTCCCAGTCGTCGTCGTCGGTACCGTCGCTTTCCTTCGGGTCGTCCCAGGTGTAGGAGGCTTTCAGATCGACCTTAGGTCTCAGCCCGCTGGCGGCTACCTGTATCTCCTGTCGCTGTATCTCCAGAGATGAAAGTGACGCCTTCAGGTCCGGTCTGTTCGCCATGGCCCTTTCGAGAGAGCCCTCTCTGTCGCCGACGTAGGGCACGAAGTCGAGGCTGCCCTCTATCTTTACGTCCGACTCTGGGTCCATCCGCAGAGTGGTAAAAAGGGCGATCTTGGCCGATTCCAGGTCGTTGACGGCGGTTATGAGCTGGGTTCTGTAGCCGCTCAGCTGTTGTTCCGCTCTGGTGACCTCGAACCGGTTCGCTACGCCCAGGACCTCCTTTTTTACGACTTCCTTCAGATGACTCTCTGCGAAGGCCATCGAGTCCCTGGCTGCGGCCACGTTTTCCCTCAAATGGAGAATGTCGTAGAACTGGCGTATGACCGAGTAGGCCACGGTCTCCTTTGCGTCGGTCACTGCCTCCAGCACCGAGGTTTCGTAGGCCTGGGACTGTTTGAGCAATGCGGTGGCCTTCCCCCCCGTGTATACCGGCTGGGTGGCGGTTATCGATACGCCGTAGGAGTTTGCCTCCTCCGCAAGAGCGTGTTGCTCGTCCTGTCTTTTGTACTTGCCCCCCAGGGAAAGGGATGGAAAAAGTGCCGATCGGGCTACCAGCTTTCCCGCCTCGCTCTTGTCCATGTCCTGGGCGCTCTTCAGAACCTCTATTCCCTCTTCTACCCCTATCCTGACAGCTTCCTCGAGGGTCAGGGAGGTTGCGGACACGGGCGGTGCGACGGAAAGTATCGCCATCATAGCGACGGCGACGCCTATCGTTTTCTTCGTTTTCATCTGGCTGTCTTGCCCCTTTCGGTAGTCTGTCCGGGAAGCCGTCCGGAGGCTGCCATCCTGCGTCCTCTGACGATCGCGCCCGCTCTGGAGAAAGCTCTCTTCACCCGGTCCGTCATGTCGTCGACGATCAGGTATATCACCGGGATGACCACCAGAGTCAGGAGGGTGGCGGTGAACAGGCCTCCTATGACCGTTATGGACATAGGCTGTCTGATCTCGCCTCCTTCGCTGAGTCCCAGTGCTATCGGAAGCATTCCGACCATGGTGGAGCAGGTGGTCATGAGTATCGGCCTCAGCCTCAGAGGTGCGGCTTTCATTATGGCCGATATTTTGTCCATGCCCTGTTCCCTCTGTTGGTTGGTGAAGTCGACCAGGAGAATGGCGTTATTCACCACTATCCCCACCAGCAGAATTATTCCCATGAAGCTCATCACGCTGAGCCTTACTCCGGCTAACAGTAGAAGACCGAAGGCACCGGCGGTCATCAGGGGCAATGCGAACATGATGGTGAGGGGGTGCATGAAGGACTCGAACTGTATCGCCATCACCATGTAGACCAGAAGTATAGCGAATGCCAGGGCGGTCGTGAGAGACGCGAAGCTCTCCCTCATGTTCTCCGTGTCCCCTGCGGGGGACATGGTGACGGAGCCGTCCGAAGGGGCGTAGCGGTCGAAGATCTCCTCGAGCTGTACGATCCCCTCGCCGGGGGATATGCCGTCGGTGTTGGCCCCTATCTCCAGCGATCTCTGTCTGTTGTGTCTCTTTATTACGTTGGGAGCCATCTCTATCCTGGGGGTGACCAGGCCGGGAAGCCTCACGAGCTCGCCGTCTCCTCCCCGAACCGCTATGTCCGAGATCTTCTCCGGTGCGTCTCGATCCTCCGCTCCGGCTCTGAGCCTTATGTCGTAGCGGTATCCCCCCTCTTTGAAGCTACCGGAATTGGTTCCTCCGAAATAGGTCTTTATCTCCGTCGACAGGTCTCTCATGCTGATCCCCAGGTCGTCGGCGAGGTTTCTGTCTATATCCAGGTTTATCCTGGGTTTGTTCATCCTGAGGTCGGTGGTTATGTCCACCAGGCCGACGCTCTTTTGCTCCAGCTCGGCTTTCATTGCCTCTCCTATCTCTGCCAGCTCCTCGGTGCTGTCTCCCTGAAGGACCAGCGATATGTCCGATCCTCCCCAACGTCCCAGAGTGATGTCCACGTCTCGATAGACCGCCAGTTTCTTGCGGTATTCCCCCATTATCACGTAGAAGGGAGGCCGTTCGTCTCTCGGCACCAGCTCAACGGTTATCGTCCCTTTGTAGACCTCGCCGCCCTGTCCCGATCCCACAGTGCCGTAGGTGTAGATCACTCTGGGGTCCTGACGGACCAAGTTACCCAGTTCCAGGAGAAAGTCCTCAGTCTGTTGCAGAGATGCCTCGGCGGAAAGCTCGAAGTTTATCTTGAATCGTCCCCTGTCCTCGTTGGGGAAGAACTCCGAGCCCAATTGAGCGGCCATCCAGAGTCCGGAAGCGAATATGGCCACCGCCGCTATCAGGGTTATCAATCTATGTCTTACGGCTGCTCCGAGCAAGCCGGTGTAGAGTCGCTCCAATGCCAGGAACGGAGCTTCCATGGCTCTGGTGAGGGCCGATTCGGTCTGTCGTCCCAGAATTCTGGAGCAGAGGAACGGAGTCAGAGTAAGGGACAGTATCAGAGATATAAGTATGGTCATGGCTACGGTTATTCCGAAGGCGTAGAAGAATCGCCCTATTATGCCGCTCATGAAGGCCACCGGCAGGAACACCGCCATGGTGGTCGCGGCTCCGGCCAAGACGGAGAATCCCACCTCGGATCCTCCGTCGGCGGAGGATCTCATGGCGGTCTTGCCCATCTCCCTGTGACGGTGGATGTTCTCCATCACGACTGTGGTGCTGTCGACCACCATCCCCACAGCCAGGGAGAGCCCCAGCATGGTCATGTTGTTTATGGTCACGCCGAGGCCGTCGAGGACGATCAGTGTTCCTATGAGGCATACCGGTATGGTTATGACCGCCACGAAGGTGGCCCTTATGGTACGGAGGAAGAGGAACATTATGATCGAGGTCATCATGATTCCCATGATTATGTCCCCTCTGACGCCGTTCATGGATCTTATGATGAACCGAGACGTGTCCTGGACGATCTTCAGCGATATCCCCTTCGGAGCGGTGGCGTTCAGCTTCTCCACCATTGCCTTTACGTCCTTGGCCAGGGCGACCTCGTTGGTTCCCCTCTGCTTACGGATCTGTATGAGTATGGTCTGCTGTCCGTCGTATGTGGCTATGCTTCGTCGGTCCTCGAAGCCGTCCTCCACCCGGGCGACGTCCTTCAGCCTCACCAGTGCGCCGTTTTTTCGGGCCACCGCCATCTGGCTCAGCGCCTCTATGGAGCCGTATTCTCCGGCCAGCCTGATGCCGAACTCCTGGCTTTCCGACTCTATCCTTCCGGCGGGGAGCTCGACGTGTTTCTCGTTGATGGCGTTTTTGACGTCCGTGGCGGTCAAGCCCCTCGCCTGTAGGGCTATGGGGTCCAGCCAGATCCTTATCTCCCTCTCCCTGAGTCCGACCGCCTGGGCGTTGCCGACTCCCTTCACCGTCTGGAGCCTCTGCCTCGCGATCTTGTCCACGTAGGTGGAGGTGGATCTCATGTCGGCTGTGCTGTTGACCGCTATGGTCATGACGGCCATGTCGTCGAAGCTGAACTTGTCGACCACCGGGTCGTCTGCCTCGTCGGGCAGACTTCCTCTGGCCAGGTTCACCTTGGCCCTGACGTCCGATGCGGCTACGTCGACGTCCTTATCCAGCTGGAACTCTATGGCTATTACCGATCTTCCCTCGTAGCTGCTGGAGTCGATGTTTTTTATACCGTCTATGGTATTGATCTGCTCTTCCAGTACGTCTGTTATGTCGTTGTCCACCACCGCCGGGCTGGCTCCCTCCATGGTAGTCTGAACCATTACGTAGGGCAGATCCACGTTGGGCATCCGTTCCATCCCCATGTTGGCGAAGGCGTATATCCCGAACACTATCAGGGCGGTGGTCAGTATGACCACCGTGACCGGTCTTTTAAGGGCTGTCTCTATGAGTTTTCTCATGGGATCTTCTCCTCTATCTTTCTGGGGAGTTCCGGCACGGTCTCCCACGTTTATTTTAACTCGTTAACGGAGGTCATTTTATGGATTCTACGGGGCTAAGTCAACGAAAAAAGGTCTCGCCTAGGCGAGACCTTCCGATTATATAGCCTTGGGGGCCCTTTATGTCAGATGTTTCGTTCTTTTTTTGCCCTCATCCAGGAGGAGAAGAGGGAGATCGCCGCAAGGGCCAGGAACACCACAGTTATCGGTCTCGTCCAGAGAAAATCGTAATGGCCCTGATACATGAGCACCGCTCTTCGGAGGTTGCTCTCCGCCATGGGGCCGAGTATGACCGCCAGAATGACCGGCGAGGCCGGCATCTCGACCTTCTGCATCAGATAGCCTATTACCCCGAACCCCAGGGCCACCCATACGTCGAAGACGCTGTTGTTCATCGAGTAGGCTCCCACCACCGAGAGGGTTATGACCACCGGTATGATGACCCTCTTTGGTATCTCCACGACCCTGCAGAAGAGCCTCACCCCGAGCAATCCCAGCATGAGCATCAGTATGTTGCCCACCAGCATGGAGGCGAACAGTCCGTATATGACGTCGGCGTTCTGGGTGAAGAGCAGAGGACCAGGCTGTAGTCCCTGTATTATCAGAGCTCCCAGCATTATGGCGGCCACCGCGTCTCCCGGTACTCCCAATGTGAGCAGCGGCACCAGAGCCCCTCCGGTCACCCCGTTGTTGCCCGCCTCCGGGGCGGCTATGCCCTCCATACACCCGGTCCCGAAGGCCTTAGGGTTCTTGGAGGATCTCCTGGCCTCGTTGTAGGTCACGAAGGCGGCTATATCGGCACCCGCTCCCGGGATAGATCCTATGATCGTTCCCATCAAGGCGGACTTCAGCATCGTCGGTAGAAGGCCGATGGTTTCCTTTAGAGACACGATCCCTCTCTTGAAATCCGTGTCTATCTTGCTTCCTACCCGGAAGTTTTCCATCTGTACGAAGGCCTCCGAAAGGGCGAACAGGCCTATGAGTACCGGAATGATGGAGAAGCCGTTGTAGAGGTGCATCTGGTTGAAGGTGAATCTGGGATAGCTCGTTACGGGGTCCAGCCCCACCGTGGCGACCAGCAGCCCCAACATCCCGGCGAGGAGCCCCTTTATGGGGTGTTTTCCAGAGATGGACGCTATTATGGACAATCCGAACACCGCCAGGGCGAAGTATTCGGGGGCGCCGAACCTGAGGGCGAACTTGGCCAGCACCGGCGAGAACGATATGAGCATGATCGTGCTCACCATGCCTCCTACGAAGGAGGCTATTGCGGATATGCTCAGGGCCTTTGCCGCCTCTCCCCGGCTGGCCATCTGATGTCCGTCCAGAACGGTGGCCGCCGCGGCGGGGGTGCCGGGGGTCTTCAGGAGGATCGCCGATATCGATCCGCCGTAGATGGCCCCTATGTATATGCCGACGAGAAGGACCAGCGCCCTGGTGGACTCCATCCCGAAGGTCAGAGGAAGCAGCACCGCCACTCCCATCGTGGCGGTAAGTCCCGGCAGAGATCCTATGGCGATGCCGCCCATCACCCCGAAGAAGAGGAAGGGGAAGACCTGGGGCGACAGGGCGGTTCCCAATCCCTGTACGAGGAGATCTATCATAGTTCTACGCCTCCCTTTCTAGAGGAAGAATATCCCCTCCGGGAGGGGCACGGTCAGAAGTTTATAGAAAACCCAGTAGATGATCAGAGTAGCCGCAGTCGGCAGGATCAACAGCAAGGGTATCTTTTTCACTCCGAAGGTCAAAAGTATGGCTACGTTCAGAATAACTGTGGATATTATGAAGCCTAAGGGTTCGAGAGCCCAGGAATAGGCTCCAACTACAACGGCACCGACCATGGGGCGAAGGATCCCGGGACCGAACATCGGTTCTCCGTCTTCCTCCTCGGTCAGAGCTTTTCTCGATCCCCATAGAAGGGAAATGGCCATGGCTACCATAGCTACGGCTACCATTCTCGGAAAGAAGGTGGCCCCCAGGTAGTTGTCCGTTATGAGGGTCTGGTCGAACAAGGTCGTCTGGTACAGTGCGGCCCCTCCCAGCGCCATGAAGACCAGGGCGGTGACTGCATCGGCTCTTCTCATGTGGAATACCTCCAAAAGATCCGGGGCACCTTTAAAGGTGCCCCGGAATATAGGGGCCTACTTGCCCTGCTGCTTTTTGACGGCCTCGACTATCGCCGTGAGGCCCTCCACGTCTTTATCCATGAAAGAGGTGAAGTCCTTCGAGTCCATGTAACGGATGCCCAGCTTTCTCTTGTCCATGAATTCCTGGAACTCGGGGTCCGCTACAGCCTTGGCGAAGGCATCCTCGAGGGTCGACTTGACATCCTCGGGGGTTCCCTTGGGCACAGCCAGGCCTCTCCACGTGCCTGTCACTATGGGGTATCCCAGCTCGGTCATGGTAGGAACCTCGGGCAGGCCTGCGAGCCTGGCGTCGGAGCAGACTCCCAGGGCCTTGAGCTGTTTTGCCTGTATCTGGGAGATGGCCTCTCCGGGGTTGACCATGGTGAAGTCCACGTGGCCGCCCATGACGGCGGGGATGGCCTCGGCCGCTCCGTTATAGGGGATCTGGTTGAAGGTAACGTTCTGGTTGAGCTCCAGTGCCAGGAGGTAGAAGTTCGGCTTCGCCGTGCTGGCGAACTTGACGCTGCCCGAGTCGGCCTTGGCCGACTCGATCAGTTTCTCGACGGACTGGAACTCCGAGTCCGGACGGACCAGGACGATGGCTGGGTCCTCGTTGACCAGAGCTATGGCGTCGAAGTCGGAGGGCTTCACCTGGGCCAGGCCCATCTGGAAGAGCCAGGCTATCTCTCTGGTGACCATGGTGACTGTGTATCCGTCCTTCTTGGACATGGCTCCCTCGGTCATGCCCACGGCACCGCTGCCTCCGGTCTTGTTGATTATGACCACAGGCTGTCCCAGGTACTTTTCGGCTACGCTGGCCAGAGAGCGGGCTACTGCGTCGGTGCCCCCTCCGGCGGAGAAGGGGACGATGAGCTTGACGTTCTTGGCGGGGAAATCCGCCGCCATGGCACCGGTGGCTGCGAGGACCACGGTCAAAGCTACTAGAAGCGACAACAGACGTTTCATTTTTTTGTTCCTCCCTTATGTGATTTATTCGTATTGCCTATCCCGATCGAGTCGGGTAACGGCCTCGGTCTATCTCTGGACCCTTCCGGAGCCGTCCCCTCCCATAAGGGTGAGGACGTCCTCTCGGGAGACCAGGTTGAAGTCGCCGTATACCGTGTGTTTCAGTGCCGAGGCGGCTACGGCGAACTCCAGCGCGTCCGATCGGCTCTCGAAGGATCTCATTCCGTGGATCAGACCGGCCCCGAAAGAGTCTCCTCCTCCGATGCGGTCCACTATGGGGGTTATGTCGTACCGTCGGCTGAAGACGGTGTCCTCTCCTCTGGTGGCCAGCATGGCGGACCATCCGTTGTGGTCGGCGCTGTGGCTTTCCCTAAGAGTCACGGCCAGGCTCTTCATGTTCGGGTAGGTCTCCAGGACCTTTTCCCCCAGTTTTTCGTAGGACGACCTGTCCAGCTTTCCGGAGGTGACGTCCGAGTCCACCTGGATGCCCAGGCTCTTCTGACAGTCCTCCTCGTTGGCTATGGCTACGTCCACGTATTCGGCTATCTCCGTCATTACCTCCGTGGCGGGCTTGCCCCACTTCCAGAGTTTCTTGCGATAGTTGAGGTCGCAGGAGACGGTGATCCCCCGTCTCTTACAGGCTCGGAGAGCCTCCAGGACTAGGTCGGAGGTGCCCTCCGCCACCGCGGGTGTTATCCCCGTGGTGTGAAACCACTGGACTTCCTCAAGGACGGCGTCCCAGTCGAAGTCTCCCGGTTTTGCCCGAGCGATGGAGGAGTCGGCCCTGTCGTATACCACCTTGGAGGGGCGACAGCAGGCCCCGGTCTCGGCGTAGTATATTCCGACCCGGTCGCCGCTTCTCCTTATGAGGGAGGTGTCCACCCCGTGTCTTCTCAGCTCGGCCACGCAGGCGTCTCCGATCGGGTTGGCCGGGAGGGCGGTCACCAAGGCGACGTCTTCCCCGTAGTTCGCGAGGGAGACCGCTACGTTTCCCTCGGCTCCTCCGAAGGTCCCTACTAGGTCGGAGGTCTGAAAGAGTTTTTCCTTGCCCTTGGGGGAGAGTCTGAGCATTATCTCTCCGAACGTGACGACGGCGGCCATCCTATCTGCCTCCTCTTATTTCCGCTATGCGGTCCATGATTCTACGGGCGGTCTCTGCGACCAGTTCCATGTCTCCCGATACGCCTCCTGGCTTGGTTAGGGCTCCACCCATACCTACCGCGAAGGCTCCCGCGGCGAACCATCTGTCCAGGTTATCCAGGGAAACCCCTCCGGTGGGCATTATCCTGGCGTTGGGGACGGGGCCCTTTACCGCCTTTATGAAAGACGGCCCCAGCACCTCGCCGGGAAAGGCCTTGACCACGTCGGCTCCCATCTCCAGGGCCCTTATCAGCTCCGTGACAGTGCCGACCCCGGGCATACAGGGAACGGAGTAGCGGTTGCAGATTTTCAGTACATCCTCGTTGAGGTTGGGCGCCACTATGAACTTGGCTCCGGCTAGGATGCAGGACCTTGCCGTCTCCGGGTCCAGCACCGTCCCGGCCCCCAGGAGAGGTCCGCCCTCGGAGGCCATTGTCTCGAGTATCTTGATTGCCCCTGGGACCGTCATGGTGACCTCTACCGCCGGGATACCACCGGCGTTTACCGCCTTGGCCAGGTCCATGCCCTGTATGGCGTCCTCGGCCCTTATGACCGCTACCACTCCGGCCTCTCCGATGGAACGGATTATTCCGGCCTTGTCGCTTGCCATAGTCCTTATTCCTCCTTATTTCGACCCGTTCAGAAGGGCCGATATATCGGAGGCGGCTTCCTTTACCGCCTCTCCCAATGCGGCTACGTCGCCGTCTTCCAGCCTGTAGGCCGGTACCGATACGCTTATGGCCCCTACCGGCAGGTCTTCCTCACCTCTCAGTATGGCGGACCCCACGCAGCGTATTCCTTCCTCGTTTTCCTCGTTTTCCGAGGCGTAGCCCCTCAGCCTCGCCGAGTCGAGCATGAGGAACAGCTCTTTCTCGGATGCGACGGTCTTATCGGTCTTTGGCTCCCACGTAGCCGAGTTCAGATAGCTTCTCAGCTCCTCCTCCGGAAGATTGGCCAGTATGGCCCTTCCCGCGGCGGTGGTGTGGAGACAGAGAGATGCCCCTACTCGGGATCTCATTCCCACCGGATGGGGGCTCTCCATTTTGTCAACGTAGTAGGCCTGTTTGCCGTCGAAGGCAGTCAGGTGGACCGTCTCCCTGGTCCCCTCCCAGAGTCTTCTGAGCACGGTCTGTCCCAGCTTTGGGAGGACCCATCTCGCCTTGAATGCGTCCGCCCAGGCCAACACGGCGGGGCCTATGACGTACCCTCCGTCGCTGCTCTGAAGGACCGCCTTTCCCGAGACCAATCCCTGAAGGATTCTGTGCACCGTGGCCTTGGGAAGCCCGGTGGCCTCGGCGATATCGGTTATGCCGGTTCTATCGCTGGAGCTCGACATCAGGTCCAGTATCGCAATGGCCCTGTCCAGGACCCTGATTCCGCCGTTTTCGGCCATGAATCTCATCCCTCTCGATTTGATCGTAACGTTTATGGAACGATATAAGATTACCCCCGAGAGACTGTTCCGTCAAGCGATACCCCTTTTTGCCAAATGAAAAGAAACCCCGAGCTCGTCGGGGTTTCTTTTCGTAGATTCTCTTATGGGTATCTGTAAAAACTCACGTCCGAGTGTCCTCGGAGAGGTCGTTTCAGCTCCGCCCTGTCTCGCCCAAACGTATTCCCGATCTGCCTGTTTCGTACGGACCGCCTCGGAGGGCACGTCCTGTGCCCCCTCGGCTTGGGGCGACGTCCTGTCGCCCCATTCCTACTACACGACGGCAATTTCGGAAATACGGGCTCGAATGGGCTCCGCCGAAACGGCCTCTCCGAGGAGTGACGTTTTTAGAGATGCCCTTATGGGTATCTTGGAAAACTTACGTTTGCATTTCGTCAGAGGGCGGTTCCGACGTCCTGGCAGAGTTCCAGGGTCTCGCCGTCGGGGCCCTGGAAGAACAGGATTTTCCCTTCTTGGAAGGGAATTACTTCGTTTTTGTCCAGATGGACTCCGCTTTCCTCCAGTTTTTTCACCGTTTCGTCCATGTCCTCCACCACGAAGGCCAGATGGATGGCTCCGTTGTGTTCCGTCATAGGGGCCTTCTCGACCAGCTCGAATGTGGTGTCACCGGCGGTTATGAAGGCCAGACGGCTGGTCGGGGTGTCTATCCTGTGGCTGAGACGGCATCCCAGTTTATCCACGTAGAAGGAGAGGGATCTCTCCAGGTCCGATACCCTGATGCCTATGTGGGCGGATCTCATGGTTTTTCCTCTTCCAGAAATCTCCTGCCGGCCTTGTAGGCTCGGGCTATCTCCGAGCCCATTCGGTAGTAACGACCCGACTGGGGCATGAATATGACCGGTCGGACCTTTTCCGGCGAGGGCCTGCCCTTTTCGTCCAGACAGTCGTCGTCCACCCAGCAGGCCACGACCTCGCCTATGAACTGAACGTGGGATCCTATCTCCACTGTCTTGATCAGTCGGCATTCCATGGATATGGGGAACTCCTCTATAGTGGGGGCGTCCACCTTGGTCCCCTTTACAGCAGTGAGCTTCGTCAGGGCGAATTTGTCGTGTTCTGCGCCGGTGCAGAGGCCGAACAGGTCAGCCTGTTCCACCAGGTCTTCCGAGGGAATGTTGACTGTGAAGGCCTCTCTCTCCGATATGGCTCCGTAGGTGTATCTTTCCTTCCTGACCGCTACAGCCACGCAGGGCGGCTCGGAGCAGCAGACTCCACCCCAGGCCGCGGCCATTCCGTTGGGTACGCCGTTTTCGTCGTAGGTTGCAACTATGAGGTCCGGCGCCGGGTAGAGAGGCGTGACGGTTCCGATGTCTTTTTTCATAGCTATACAGCTCCTTTCTCCGGATGGGAGATGTGGGTGTCTCTAAAAACGCTGATCTTCGGAGAGGTCGTCCCGTCTCCGCCCTGTCTCGCCATCCGTACTACACGACGGCAAATTCGAAAATACGGGCTCGAATGGGCTCCGCCGGGACGACCTCTCCGAGGACGCTAGGACGTGTGCTTTTAGAGGCATCCCTATGATATAGTTCCAAGTATAGTGTAAAATTCCAGTTCTGGGCTCTCTTGGAAGAAGGGGATGGGCCTTTATTTTTGGGAGGTGCTTGTCCTTGTTTCGATCCGTCTTGACTTCCATACTGGACAACTGGCGGGATCGGGTTGTCCCTGTTCTATGGGCCGCCTTTTTGGCCGGTATGTTGATAGCCCTGTCCGGCAAGGTCGCCGAGCTGACAGATGGAGCCGTCTCCTCCGGCCTCGGTCGCGACGCCCGAGAGGCCATAAGGGCAGATCTGGAGGATCTGGTCCCGGTTCGCCTAGCCCTTTTCGACGAGTGGGCGGCGGGGCAGAGGAGGGCCGATGGGTCCGACCCCGTGGAGACCGCCGGGGCCCTGTTGAGGTATTTCCGTCACGATGGAGGGGCTCTTTTCGTCCTCGGATCGACCGACGCTTCCCGCCTTATGTCTTGGGCGGGAAGGATCAAGAGGAGGTTCCATCCCTTGCCGGTTTTCTCCCTTCTCCTAGGTGCCCTGGCCTTGTCTGCCGTTATGTGTTCCCAAAGCGATGTCAGGGGCTGGAGGGTCGCCGGTTATTTCAGCTCCCGGCTGCTGGTCGCGGCGGCCTTTCTGTGGGGAGCTCTCGGCCTGATGGAGACTCTGGGAGAACTGTGGTTGATGGGCTCCGCCATGGGCTCCCTTCCTTCCCTTCCGTCGAACGTGGCTCTATGGGGTATGGTGCTTGCCTCCGGGCCGGTGCTGTCCGCCTGTCTGATCCTCATGGCTCTGTGCTGTCTCTACGTCGCACTCGGGGCCCTCTTCCCCGATCCCTGAGATGACGAGGGCCTTTTCCCCCAGCCCTCCAGATCGCTTGCCCAGTCCATGGGATCGGTTCCGATCTCCTCGATCCTTCCCAGTAGGGATAGTCTCGGATAGCCGTTGCCGCAGTGGCAGGGGGACCGGTCCAACAGGGCCAGGTCTCCGGTCTTGTATCGAAGCAGCGGCATGCCGTGGGCTCCGTAGGTGGTTATGACCAGAGCCCCAGGCGTTCCGTCCGAACTGGGCTCCCCCCGGCGGTCCAGGACCTCGGCCAGTATGCCAGGCCTCACGTGCATGCCTCTATGGAAGCGGCATTCCAGCGCACCTCCGTAGCCTCCCTCCCGGCATCCCCAGTGATCGAATATCTCCGCTCCGGTGGCTTCCGAGAATGCCTCTCTAGTCCGATGGCTTAAAAGGGCTCCGGAGGACAGGGCCGATCTCAGTCGGACTCGAGGCCGTCGTCCTTTCAGTCCCCTAGCCACAGCGGCCAGCTGTGCCGGAGTTCCTGCCAGGACGTCCCATCTGCCCTCGTTCAACCCCTCCAGGAGATCCTGAAGATCCATGGATCCTCTGGTCGTGGCGACAAGGCCGACTTCCTGCGCTGCCGTAATCAGCATATCCCTGACGGACCATCTGGGTTCGCCGGGGTAGAGGACCGCCAGTCTGTCGCCGGAGGAGCAGAAGGTGGTGAGTCCCCAGGCGAAGTAGCGGACCGTTCTATCCAGGTCCACCGGCGACAGATAGACCCTCTTGGGTGGCCCGGTGGTGCCGGAAGACCTCAGTGTGACTATCCTCCCTATGTCTCCCGGAGGAACCAGCACCATCTCCCTCCCACGGCGGCGCAGTTCGTCCTCTTCGAGCAGTGGGAAGTATACCAGGTCCTCCGGGGATTCCAGCCTCTTCGGGCAGTTTCTCAGTTTTTCCCTCCAGTAGGGAGCGGTCCTCATCCTCTCTATGGTCGAGTTCAGCTCTGCCGTTATGTCCATTTTCATATCTCCGTGTATAGAGGGGTTCCGTCGGAGGCGGTGCAGTACCTGGCGCAAAAGGGGATAAGCCTGCCCCCGGGGCCCACCACGTGGATGCAGCAGTTCTTCAGCCTTTCCAGGTCGACGGTGTAGCAGTCCTGGAAGGCCATGCAGGACAGTGTGAAGGTCCGCCGGGATCTCCTTGCCAGAAAGCGGTCCCAAAGGGCGAAGGGGCCGTCCGATTCGGATGAAGCGGTGGGAGGGGACCATCTTTCCTTGACGTTTCTCACCGTTCCGGACCGGTGCCCTTCCGCCTCGTCTCTCCCGCGGCAGCTTCCTCTGGGGCTCGGTCTCGGCCGTCCCATGTCGTCTATCACGAAGTCTCCATGCCAGGAGCACAGTGAGTGCTCTCACCCGGGCGGCACCAGGTGCTCCTTGGCGAAGAGACCGTCGGTCTGGGATTCCACCAGCTCCAGTACCTCCGGAAGGGTCACTCTGTCCTCGTCCTTCGGTATGTAGGGTATCCTGCCGAAATAGCTCACCGGCTGGAGGTGAACTCCCCTGACAGTGGGCACGCGGGACAGTCCGTAGCGGATTATCTTTCCTATCTGATCCAGGTTTCGTCCGGGTACCAAGGTCGCCACCAGGATTGCAGCCACACCGGTCCGAGAGCAGTTCTCCAAAGCCTTCGACTTGATTTCCGCCATGGGACGGCCTCTCATGGTTCGGTGGACCGAGTCGTCCACCCCGTCGAACTGAAGATATACCGAGTCGAGACCGGCTCGGGCCAGTTTCTTCAGATAGGGCAGGTCTCGGGATATCCTGAGTCCGTTGCTGTTGAGCTGGACGAAGTCGAATCCCATGGATCTGGCCCTTTCCACGAGATAGGGCAGATCGTCCCTCACTGTCGGTTCCCCTCCCGATAGCTGGAGAACGCATTCCTCCCTTTTTGAGAGGGCCTCCAGCCGTCGTATCAGCTCGTCCATAGGGACGTCCGAGCCGCCTTCGCTTCCGTCGGCGAAACAGAAGGGACATCGGAGGTCACATCTCTTCGTCACCTCCAGAACGGCGGTACAGGTTCCCTGACGGTGATCCGGGCAGAGTCCGCAGTCGTAGGGACATCCCTCCAGCTCGGATGTCTGGGGATTGGCTCGAGGAGAGCGATTTAGGCGGCGGTACCAGTCCTCCATGGGTGTATGCCCTCTCCATATGACCGACGAGAAGTCTCCGTGTTCGGGGCAGGTCTTCTCCAGGAAAACCCGGGATCCTCGCCTTATCCTTGTGGCGGGGATCCTCCTGAGGCACTCGGGGCAGAGGCTCTCGGTTCTGCCGATTTCCCTATCTTCCATTTTCCGGGTTTATCCCCCGGCTCTCCAGGAGGGATATGCACTTTCTGGCGGTCTCGGCCACCAGTTCGGGGCAGACGGAACTCTTCCTCTCTCCCTCTTCTCCGGCCAGCTCTGAGCACTCAAGGGTTCCCCATCTTTCGAGAAACCAGCTCTTCAGCTCGGCCACCATTGGGTACAGCTTTTCGTCCCTGTCCTCCTCCAGACTGCCCTTTCCGCCGTAGAGGCCGAGAAAGGCTATCCCTCCCGACAGGGCTCCGCATATTCCCTTGGTCCCTCCCATTCCTCCTCCGAAGCCGTGCAGGGCCCTGAGGAGATCCGGGTTATCCCTGCATATAAGGTCCAGCGCCACCGAAGCCACCACCTGGGTGCAGCAGTAACCCTGGGCGGAAAGCTCGGCGGTTCTCATGTCCAGAGCGTCCATTGTCTCGTCATCCTTTCTTGGTCTTCTTCACAGCCTCACATAGGAACTCGCCTATGGAGGTCGGTCCACTTTCGCAGCAGGGCAGAGGCCTTCCGTGAAAGACGGCGGAGGCCCAGTAACTTTTCACCGTTCGATCCGTCCGGGTCATCTTGGTCACGGAAAGGTCGGCCCCCTCGATGGTATTTCGCCATTCATCCAGGGTATTGCATCCTCCGATGCACCCCTCTCCCGTCGCCTTGCCTACCAGATCTTGGATCAAGACCTTTCCAGAGGTCCGAAGAACCCGGACGGTTTCCTTAAGGGCAGTCGATGTGTCCGTGAGGGACAGGACGCACTCGAAGATCACCAGGTCGAAGAAACCGTCGGGAAAGGGAAGAGATTCGGCTCTTCCTATCTCGACGGTGGAGTAGGGAGCCCTCTTTGCCGCCATTTCGGCCAGGATAGGAGACGGCTCGATTCCCCAGGTGGAGAAGCCCGATCGGTGCATAGTCTCCAGTCCGTCTCCCCTGCCGGATCCCACGTCCAGGGCTTTCAGACCGCAGTAGGGACGGCCGAACTCTATGAGCCTTCTGGTGGCCTCGCTTCCGCCGGGGTGCATGTCTCCATCGGCTAGGGCGAGGTCCTCGTAGAGGCTCATTTGTCCTCCAGTCCCTGTTCCACCTGAAGCATTTTGCCCAGGGCGACGGAGGAGGGGATGAACACCATGCCGCATCTGGGGCATCTGGGTATCTTCGCAGGGAAGGAGGCTCCCAGGTAGGTCAATGTGACCTCGGCCGTCTCCAGCTCGACTCCGCATTCGTCGCAGATCCATTCCTCCGACCGGGCGAAGGCCTCAGCTACGGGATCGGGCCTCATCTCGTCACCTCCTGGATGGTCATTCGATGGCTGTAGGAGTCGTGGATCCTCCAGCGGTCTCCTTCGGGAGAGTACTCTACCCATAGGGTCCTCTCACCCAGAACAGAGTAGGCTAGATATACATCCGAGTCCTTTCTCCTCAGCCTGGAACCTCCCGACTGGGCTTCCTCTATGACCTTGAGAATCTCCTCCTCTATTATCCATCGGTCGTCCAGATTTTGCCTCAGTTCCTCGTCCATGACGAGCGATTCGGACGGTTTTTTCGGGGTCGTTCCCGACGTCATCTCGGCCTTGAGCTTCTTGCGGTTCTCCCGTCTGGCGCTCCAACCGGGGAACGGCCTGGGCGACGGTGCCTTACCCTCGGGGGAGAGTAGCAGTTCCAGTATATGCCAGGTGGGGTGACCGGTCCTGGCGTATAGCTCCCGGCACATGGCGCAGGATACCACCATAGGGTGTCCTGCCTCCTGTACCCTTCTGGCGGCGGATCTCTTCGCCAGGTCAGGGTTGGCTGAGAAGACCAGCCCTCCGAAGCCGCAGCATTCGGTGGTCCTGCCGGAACGGGGATGTTCCTCCAGGGCCAGCCCCCGCCTTCTAAGCAAGTTTCTGACCGCCTCTCGGGCTGTCCGGTCGTCTCTGGCAGTGCAGGGGTCGCTTACGGTGACAGTCTCGGCGGAGATTGCTCCCTCCTCAGGAAGGCCCAGTTTATCCATCGTCTCCCACAGGGTGACGGCTGTTCCCTCCGGAAGCCTTTCCTTCAGCAGGCCGTGGCAGGTGGAGCAGGCGGTCACGACCTTGGGACGGCCCAGCTCCTCCCATCTATCGATCCACAGGTCCATTACGTCCATGTAGAGGGCCTCTCTGCCTCCCCATCTGGCGGGAGCGCCGCAGCAGCTTACCCATAGGGCGACGGATTCGAGCCGGTCCGTAAGGTAGCGGTAGGATTCTGTTACCCAGCGAGGCTCGGATGCCCCCAGCTGGCATCCAGGGAAGAAAAGCCATTCGGGCGAGCCACCGGTGGGATCCAGCAGGAAGTCTGTCTCCTCCAGGGCGGAGGCCATGTCCCTGAGGGGGTAGTCGTGGTGCGACGGCGGCATGTGGCCGGTATCCACCATCTTTCTCCTGGACTCCAAGCTGGCCTGCCCTACGTCCAGACCGGTCGGGCAGACCTCGGCGCATAGCCCGCATAGGGTGCAGGAGTCTATCATCCTGTTGGCCGTCCTGTTTCCTTTGTTGATTATGAGGTTGTTGTGATAGGTCCTTATATATTTTCTAGGCGACCCCCCGTATTCCTGTAGATACAGACACCAGGGATGGCATATGAGACATTGACATGTAAGACATCTGGCCGCCTCGGCTGTGGCCTCCTCGGAGCTGTAGGTTCCCCCGCTGGGGACGATCGCCTCCGATGGGGTGTCGTCCTCCGGTGCCCTCAGCCTGGTGTTTCTGTCGGCTTTTTTCGTTCGTTCCGATTCAAGGGAGGCCCCCTGTAGGTGTCTCTCCAGGGAGAGGACCGCCTCCAGCCCTCTCCTGGCCTCGGTGGAAGGGGAGTCGGACGGCAGGGGCAGGGAGAACAGTCCGGTCACTTCGGTGGCGAAGGTGATGTCGTCCGTTGGCCCGGGGTATCTCAGGGGAGATCCGTCTGCTATGACGACCCCGTCGAACTCGGACAGCTTCTCCAGAGAAGGGCTCTCCGCCGCTACGTTCAGCCCTTCCAGAAGTCGTTCCAACGTCTCGTCCAGCAGATCCCGAGGCAGCCTGTCGTCCTCTCTCAGTCGGGCGGCGAGGTCTCCGTCCGGGATGTATACCTGGGGCAGATAGCGTTTAGCCCTCAGGCTCTCCAGGGCGGCCATGGCGGCTAGCCCGGAGCCCACGAGGGCTATTCGGTCCGTTCTTGGCGACAGGAAGGACGGTCTCTTTCTCGGGGCCTTGCCGTTCTCCAGGGAGTAGCGCTCCAGAAGTGCCATGGAGATGGGGTCTCCGGAGCGTCCCTTAGGGCAGGCTTTCTTGCAGGGCTCGTCGCATATACAACAGAGGAGGAGGGGCAAGGGAAGCCCCTCCTCCACTTTAGCTCTGGCCTTGTCGACCGTTCCCGCCGCCAGATCGGAACAGAGCCCCCTGCCGTCCATGCCCAGAGGGCATGCTGCCTGACAGAATGGAGGATCTTCCTGGATGCACATTTCTTCCAGTTCCCTCATCCGGCGGTTGTCCATAGCGGTATCGTCTCCTCTCTAACGGAGTTCCTCCATGGCTGCCTTCACCTTTTCGGGGGTTGCGGGCAGATGGGTTACCCAGGCTCCGGTGGCGTCGTGGATGGCGTTTATCACCGAGGAGTGAGGTGCGGTCAGAGGAAGCTCGCCGCATCCGGCGGCTCCGAAGGGACCGTGTTCCCTCGGGGTCTCGACGTAGTCCAGCGTCAGGGCGTCCGGTATGTCCTTGATGTAGGGCACTCCGCAGGAGGCTATGGTCCTCTGTCTGTCTATGTCCTCGAAATCCTCCGTGAGAGCCAGGCCTATGCCCTGGGCCATCCCTCCGTAAAGCTGTCCGTCCACGACCTCCTTGTTGTTTATGGTTCCCACGTCGCCTATAAGGGTCATTCCCTCGACGGCGGTCTTCCCAGTGGCGACTTCCACGGCGACCTCGGTCATGAAGAGGCCGTACATGTAGACCGGGAAGGGCTCTCCCTGTCCTGTGACGGGATCGCAGGCGGAGCACATGGTGGCTGTCCAGGTTCCCTCGTACTTGAGGGGCAGCTTCTCAGCGACCATCTCGTCGTAGGTTCTGTAGGTGCCGTCGTCCTTTTTGAGGGCGTGGAGGAGTTTCTCGCAGGCCACCCTTATGGCGTTGCCGGTCATAACCTGGGAACGGCTGCCTCCGGCAGGTCCCGAGTTTGGGCACTTGGCCGTGTCGTTTTTGTAGAGCTTTATCTGTTCCGGTTTCAGCCCCAGTGGCTCGAGCGCCTTGGACGCGGTGCCTCTGGTCCCGGCGTCCGCTCCCTGGCCGTGATCCTCCCAGGCGTCGTAGACTCTGACCCCGTCGGGGAGCATCTCCACCGCGGCGGAGCTGCTGTCCTCTCCGTCCAGGCCGCAACCGTATATGCCCAGAGAGATTCCCACGCCACGCTTGACCTGATCGGTGGATTCGGCCTTGGCCTTCTTCTTGGCCTCCTCGTATTTGGGGCGTATCCGTCGGACCATCTCGGGGAACGGATAGGCGTCGAAGGGCTGTCCCGACGGGAAGGTTCCGCCGGTCTCGGCGCAGACGTTAACGTTTTTCTCCCTTATGTCCAGGGGGTCCATGCCCATCTTCTCCGCAAGCATGTCCACCAGGACCTCCGTCGCCAGGAAGGCCTGAGGAGATCCGTATCCCCGGAAGGCCGAGCCCCAGGCGTGGTTGGTGCAGACGGTGTATCCCTTTCCCCTTATGTTCTCTATACCGTAGGGGGATCCCATGAACTGAACCCCTCTGACCGTTAGAAGGTCTCCGAACTCGGAGTAGGGTCCGTGGTCCACGTAGTATTCCGACTCCATGGCCTTTATCTGTCCCTTTTCGTCCGCTCCGTAGCGCATGTTCATCCAGAACGGCGATCTCTTCCCCGTGTAGGTTATATGCTGCTCCATGTCGTAACGCAGGAAAACGGGTCTGTCCGTGGCCATAACCGCTACGCCTATGAGGGATTCCATGGTGGGGCTGAACTTATAACCGAAGGTTCCGCCGGCGTTGTTCTGTATGAGACGGAGTTTCTCCGGCTCGAGGCCAAGACCGTCCACTATCATTGCGTGATGTATGTGGATTCCGATGCTCTTCGAGTGGATGCAGAGAACTCCGTTCTCGTCGTAGTAGCCGTATCCCACGTCGGTCTCCATCGTCAGGTGGGGCTGTCTCTGTAGGTAGAAATCTCCATCCACCTCGAAGGCGCATTTTTTCATTATCTCCGAGGTCTCGTCGCCCTTGATTATCCCCTGCTCGTAGTAGACGTTGGGCGTTCCCGGATGGATCTCTATGGCGTCGTCCGCCTTGGCGTCCATGGCGTTGAGGTAGGCTGGAAGGACCTCCAGGTCGACCTTTATCGCCTTGGCCGCCTCTCTGGCGTGTTCCTCCGTGTCGGCGCAGACCATGGCGTAGGCGTCGCCGTACTGGAAGATCTTCTCGTCGCAGAGTATGGGGCGATCCCATCCGTCTCCCTTGTTGCTCGGGAAGGTCAGGCCGTTGATACGGTTGTTCCCCTTGACGTCCTTGGCGGTTATGACCTTGAAGACTCCCGGCATCGCCTCTGCCTCGGAGGTATCTATGGATTTTATGTTGGCGTGGGAGACCTCGGCCTGGGCTATGGCCGCGTAGAGTGCCCCTTCAGGCAGCTTGTCCCTGGCGTCGTCGCCGAAATCCCAGAGGCCTGTGACCTTGAAGGCTGCGCTGGGTCTGGGATAGGAGGAGCCCCAGAGGGTCCCGTCCGGGTTGAGCTTTTTGGCGAAGTCGGTCATCGGCTTTTCGCCTCTTAGCACCTCGGCAGCCTCCATGACGGCATCGACGATGTGCCTGTAGCCGGTGCATCGGCAGACGTTTCGGGTCTTTTGGAACCATTCTCGGACCTCTTCCCTGGTGGGGGAGGGGTTTTCGTCCAGCAACGCCTTGGCCGCCATGATGAAGCCAGGGGTGCAGAAGCCGCACTGAACCGCGGCGTTGGCTATGAAGGCCCACTGTATGGCGTGAAGTGCGGTAGGAGTGCCCAGTCCCTCGACAGTCAGTATCTCGGCGCATTCGGGGACCTTACTCCATTTGGTTATGCAGGATCTTACGACCTTGCCGTCCATTATGACGTTGCAGGCTCCACACTGTCCCTTGCCGCATCCCAGCTTCGTCCCGGTGAGTCCGAGCTGTCTTCTGATGACGTTGACCAGCATTTCGTTCTCGTCGGCCGCCACGTCCATCTGAACGCCGTTTACCTCGATGCGCTTTTTGCTCAATTTCGACATAGTTCCACCCTCCTGCGATGATGTGAGATTCGGACCCCCTCTAAACATGCACCTACTTTAATGACCCCAGAAACTAGACCTTTGGTTCAGAAAACGGTCTTCCTATTAACGAGAATAGATCTACAGGAGGCAGTTGTCAAATTAGTGTCTATATATAGAACTAAATGCAACAGAGTATATTTGTATCCATCGTGGGTTGGCAAGGTTTAGCGTATCTTGGGATTGATCTTTGCTGACCTTTGTTTTGTCCGTGAAAAACGGAGACCTCTTAAAGAGGTCCCCGTCGATTCGTTTTATGGGATATCTGAGCTAGAGACGTTTGAGCACCATGGCGACCCCCTGGCCGCCGCCTATGCATGCTGTGACCAGCCCGAGCTCCTGATCCCTGTGTCTGAGGCCGTAGATCATGGTAGCTATGAGCTTGGCCCCTGTCGCGCCTATAGGGTGTCCCAGGGCTATGGCCCCTCCGAAGACGTTGCATCTGTCCATGTCGAAGGGCATGTTTCGGTGTACCGCCAGGACCTGAACCGCGAAGGCCTCGTTCAGCTCTATCAGATCCATGTCCTCCAATTTCAGCCCGGCCATCTCCAGGGCTTTCGGGGTGGCTACGGTAGGTCCAAGCCCCATGTGTTCCGCGTCCAGCGCTCCGGGAGAGTAACCCAGTATCTCCGCCAGAGGCTCGTAGCCGTTGGCCCTTGCCCAGTCCTCGTCGGCTATGACCATGGCGCTTCCGGCGTCGCAGAGGGCTGAGCTGCTGCCCGCCGAGATGGTACCGTCCTTCCGGAACACCGGGGGCAGTTTCGCCAGCTTTTCCAGAGAGGTGTCCCCCCTGGGTATCTCGTCGGTGTCCACCGTTATCTCGCCCTTTTTACGGTCCTTTATCGTCACGGGAACTATCTCTTCTCTGAAGGCCCCCGACTCTATGGCCGCCACGGCTTTCCTGTGGCTTTCCAGGGCGTAGCCGTCCTGTTCCTCCCGGGATATGGAGTTCTCCTCCGCCAGGATCTCCCCGGTGGCTCCCATCATCATCCCAGCCAGAGGACACATGAATCCGTCCCTGTGGAGGCCGTCCAGGGTCGTTTTGTCTCCCATTCGGTATCCCCATCTGGCTCCCTCCAGCAGGTAGGGGACGTTGCTTGCGCTCTCCATCCCTCCGGCGACCCCTGCCTTTATGTCCCCCAGGCGGATCCTGTCGGCTATCAGCATGGCGGTCTTGACGCTGGAACCGCATCTCTTGTTCACCGTGAAGGCCGGAATCGACGAAGGAACACCGGCACGATACATGGCGATTCGGGCAGGGTTGGCTCCCACTCCCGCCTGCCATCCGTTGCCCATTATCACCTCTTCCAGGTCGTCCGGTGATACGCCGGAGCGTCTTATCGCCTCGGCTATGGCTATGGCCCCCAGGTCCGGAGCGGTCTTCTTGGAAAGAGAACCTCCGTATTTTCCCCCGGGAGTCCTACAGGCGCTCAATATTACCGGTTTGCCCATCAGGCTTCACGCTCCTCTTTCTCCATGTCGCAGCCCTTCATGGTGGGCAGGTCTTCCACCATGGCGAAGGAGGCTGCCGTGTGTTCCTGGATGTCCTCGAGTGTGACCTCCGGTGCTATCTCGCAGAGGGTCAGCTTCCCCTCCATAAAACGGAACAGGGCGAACTCTGTGACCACCGTGTCCACCACATTGGCTCCGGTTAGGGGGAGGGTACACTTGGATATTATCTTGGGCTCTCCCTTCTTGGTTACGTGGGTGGTGGCTACTATAACCCTTCTGGCCCCCGAGACCAGGTCCATGGCTCCTCCCATTCCCGGCACCATCTTGCCCGGCACCATCCAGTTGGCCAGGTTGGCGTCCTCGTCTATCTGGAGGGCTCCCAGCACTGTGGCGTCCAGATGGCCGCCTCTTATCATACCGAAGCTGAAGTCGCTGGCCACCAGGGCGCCCCCTGGCAGTATGGTCAGACATCTGCCTCCGGCGCCTATGAAACGCCAGTCTGTCTTTTCCGGCTTAGGTCCCGCTCCGACCACTCCGTTCTCTGTCTGAAAGACGACCTCGACTCCTTCCGGTATGTGGTCCGATACCAGGGTGGGAATTCCTATCCCCAGGTTTACGACCGAGCCGTCCTCCAGGTCCATCGCGATCCGTCGGGCTATTCGATGGCGTATAAGTTCTCCATCAAGTACGGGAAGCATAGTAGGAGTCCCCCTTCAGCACTAGAATATCCACAAGGATTCCCGGAGTGACCACGTCGTTGGGGTCGATCTCCCCCTGTTCCACCACCGAGTCCACCTCCGCTATGACCAGTTCCGCCGCGGTGGCCATGGCGGGATTGAAGTTTCTGCTCGTTCCGAAGTAGGTCAGGTTTCCGTAGCGGTCCGCTTTGTGGGCCTTTATAAGTGCCACGTCGGCTTTCAAGGGCAGCTCCAGGATGTACTTTTTGCCCTGGACCTCCATCACCTGCTTGCCTTCCTCCACGACCGTGCCTACCCCTGTAGGGGTGAGGAATCCGCCTAGGCCGAATCCACCGGCCCTTATCCTCTCGACGAAGGTTCCCTGAGGGACGAGCTCCAGCTCCATCTTCCCCTCGTTGTACAGCTTTTGGGTTACCTTGTTGAGACCTATATGGGAGGCCGTCACCTTGGATACCTGTCCGTTCACCACCAGGGAACCGTGTCCTACGCCGTCGGGGTGTCTGTCGTCGGCGTAGACCGTATCGTTGGCTATCAGATGCAGGTCCTTGGTACCGGCTTCGCAGAGGGCCTCTACAAGGGTGTAAGGGACCCCTCCGTAGTTGAATCCTCCTACCATGATCGAGGTTCCGTCCTCTATGGAGGAGACCGCCTCGGAAGGCGACATGACCGGTTTTACCACTTTTATCGGCATGGGATTGCACAACTCCTTTCTAACGTCGTACTTCGTCTCCCTCTTATCCGTCGGACGACAGCTGGGCAGCTCTCGTTAGCTTGAGTTTCTGGAACATGAACACCGCTACCATGAGCCCAACCGCTACCAGATTGGCGGTCATGTAGGGAGCTATTATCAAAAACGGCGTCGCTAACAGGGCGGCTCTCTCCACGATGTTTATGTGGGTCAGGAAGTAGCCCTGAACTCCGGAGGCCAGGCCGATGATGCACAGGAAGGCCGAGCCGCAGCCTATGGCTATCTGGAAGATGTTGCCCTGGAACAGGAGATAGTGGTTATACACGAACATATATGGAACGAGGAATCCCGCCACCGCGACTACCAGAGCGGTGAAGCCGGTCTTCATCGGGTTCGACTTCGCTATACCGGAGGCCGCATAGGTGGCCAGGGCCACGGGAGGAGTCACGTCCGCCAAAACCCCGAAGTAGAGGCAGAAGAGGTGAGCCGCCATCATGGGAACGCCCATCTCCGCCAGGGCGGGAGCCGCCAGGGTCGAGGTTATGATGTACTGAGCCGTGGTGGGAACTCCCATTCCGAGTATTATCGATCCGACCATGGTGAGCATCAGAGCAAAAGGCAGTATGCCGTGGGATAGGCTGAGGACGAAGGATGAGAAGGCCAGTCCTACTCCGGTGATCCCTATCACCCCTATGACTATCCCAGAACAGGCGCATGCCGCTGCCACGTCAACCGCTCCTATGGCGCCGTCTATCATTGCCTGGAGTATCCTTCCAGGGGTCATGCGGTGTTCCTTTTTGCCGAGCCATGAGCAACCGATCAAAAAGACTATGGACCAGAAGACCGCCTTCACCGGCGAGTAACCGGTGGCGAGGAACGCTATCAAGGTGATTATGGGGATCAGCAGATGCCATCCCTCTTTGAGGACTTTGCCGGCCTTGGGGAGGTCCTCTCCGCTAAGACGTTTCATGCCGATCTTGCCGGCCCTGAAGTGGACCATTGCCATTATGGAGACGAAGTACAGTGTGGCCGGTATGGCCGCTGCCACGACGATCTCCCAGTAGGATATGCCGAGGAATTGGGCCATTATGAATGCCGCCGCTCCCATTACAGGGGGCATTACCTGTCCTCCCGTCGAGGCCGCCGCCACTATGGCACCGGCGAACTCGCTGCTGTAGCCCGATTGCTTCATCAATGGGATGGTGAATGCCCCCGTTGTGACCGTGTTGGCGCAGGAGCTCCCGGATACCGTTCCCATGAGGGCGCTGGAGACCACCGCCGCCTTTCCCGGCCCTCCCTGACTGCGTCCGGTCAGAGCGACGGCCAGATCTATGAAGAACTGTCCTGCTCCGGACGTGCTCAGGAAGGCCCCGAAGAGCACGAAGAGGAAGATGAAGCTGGCCGAGACCCCCAGAGGCACCCCGAATATCCCGTCGGTCCTGAGGTACTGGAAGGGAGCCAGCTCCCCTATGGGGATCCCTCCGTGGGCCAGTATCCCGGGGAAATAGGGACCGAAGAACGCATAGAGCAACGATATGATCGCCATTATCGGAAGCGGCCATCCCATGGCTCTCCTGGTCCCCTCTATGACGAGGACCACCATTATCACTCCAAGATAGACGTCGGAGGCTATGGGGGCCCCTTGTCTGATGGCTATCTCCTGCCAGTTCAGCAATATGTTGAGACAACCTATCGAGAGCAGGATCGCCAGGACCCAGTCCATAGGGTCTATGCGGTCTTTAGGTCGGTTTTTGGATGCCGGGTATATCAGAAACAGTATGACGCCCATGAAAAGCCAGTGAACGCTGCGCTGGTACATGGCGGCGAAAAGCCCGAAGGCGGCGGTGTAGAGATGAAAGGACGAAGCGGCCAAGGCCAGCCCCGCCACCAGCGTGTATTGCCATCCCGTGAGGGTCCGTTTTTTGGAGTCCGGTTCCTCCACCGGAAGCGGGTTTTTAAGGATTTCTTCGCTCATATGAAAACCTCCGAAGTGGGGGATATAAGGGCTCCCGGAAATTTCGGGAGCCCTCGATTGCATGGAATCTTCTTGTCACCCTTAGTCGATCTCGATGCCCTTCTCCTTGAAGAATTTCACCGCTCCCGGGGTGAAGGGGATTATTCCCACGCTGGCCTCTTCAGGGGCGAAATGGACCGCCTGCTGTGTGACCTGCATGAAGGCTTTCCTGTTGTCTATGAGGGTCTTGGTGAGGTCGTAGCCGAGCTTCTCGTCCATCCCCTTCTTGACGACCAGGTAGTTGCCGTCTGCCACGGTGAGGACATCCTCCGGCTGGCCGGGGTAGACTTCTTTCTTTATGGTGTAGGGAAAGAGGAAGGAGTTCTCCTCCACGACCTTTTTCACAAGGTCCTCCGGAAGGGGGATGAGGACGACGTCGCGAACCGCCGCGACCTCGAGGACCGCCGATCCAGGAGCGGCGAAGTTCCAGAACACCGCGTCCAGATTGCCGTCCTTGAGGGCCATGGCGGCTTCCGGCTGGGTCAGCTGCTGCATGGAGAAGTCCTTCTCCGGATCTATTCCTGCGGCTGCCAGTATCATCCTGGCCAGTACCTGGTTGCCGCTTCCGGGGGCTCCTATGGAGACCCTTTTACCCTTGAGATCCTCAAAGGTGGTGATCCCGGTCCTGTTGGTGGTGACGAGATGTTCCGGGGCGGGATACATGTTGAAGAGGATCTCCAGGGGAAGCTTGCCGTCCTTCTCGAAGGCCTCAGTGCCGGTGAAGGCCTGGTAGAGGGTGGACCCCATGGTCATGCCTATCTGGGCTCTGCCCGATGCGACCAGGCGGCAGTTTTCCTTCGATGCCGCGGTGGACCGGGATGTAGCCTTGACGTCTATGTCCGCCTTGGTCAGTACCTCGGCCATAGAGCCTCCCAGGGGGTAGTAGGTACCTCCGACCCCTCCGGATCCTATGGTTATGAACGTCTTCGCCATGGCGGTGCCGGTCAGGGCCACCGCGAACAACAGGGCAAGTGCTATAGCCTTTCTCTTCATCTTTTTGATCTCCTCCTCTCGGATTTAGGGAAATATTTCCTCTCTCGTTACCGTCGGTTCTCCAGGTCCGTTTTTTCGATCACCTCCCGTGCGTTGGTTGGCGATATCTAACCGTTAAGTTTTTTTACTGCATCCTCCAAGCCGCTGCGGAGTCTGGCAAGTATCTCTCCTATCTGCTCCGACGTGACTATCAGGGGAGGGGCCACCAGGAACTGATCTCCCGCCACTCCGCTGATCATGCCCGTTCCGGGGTATACGACCAGGCCGTGGTCCATGCAGCAGGAGGTGACCACGGCGGCGGCTTTGGTTTTCGCCGGGAACGGAGCCTTCGTTGCCTTGTCCGCCACTATCTCCACCCCTCTCATGAGCCCCATGCCTCGGACCTCTCCCACTATGGGTATGTCCATGAGTTCCCTCAGGCCCTTCATGAGTTCCTCGCCTCTGGCGGCGGCGTTTTCGAATAAGCCGTCCCGTTTCATTATCCGGAGTGTGGCTGTTACCGCCGCGGCAGTGGCGGGGTTGGCGTTGTATGTGTGTCCGTGCTGGAAGGCCCCGGAGCCGCCTTTCAATACGTCCACCAGCTTTTGGCTGACCAATATGGCTCCGGCGGGAGAGTAGCCGCTGGCCATGGCCTTGGCGGAGCATATGATGTCGGGAATCACGTCCCAATGGTTCACGCAGAAGGCCTTGCCTGTGCGGCCTATTCCGGTCATGACTTCGTCGGCGATAAGAAGCACGTCGTATTTGGTGCAGATCTCCCTGACGATGGGCCAGTATTCCACCGGAGGATGGAGACCTCCCACGGTCGACCCCACCACCGGCTCGGCCACGAAGGCCAGCACCCTTTCCGGTCCCAGACGGAGTATCTCGTTCTCCAGAGATCTTGCGCATCTCAAATTGCAGGACGGATAGGTCTGTCCGTAGGGACATCTGTAGCAGTAGTGGGGCTGGATCTTCGGCGTCTCCTGGAACAGAGGTGTGAAGTCCCTCCGGCGGGGCATGCTTCCGGCCAGTCCCATGGTGCCTATGGTGGAGCCGTGATATGAGTTCCAACGGGCTATGAAGGTGGTCTTGCCTGATCCCTTTCCGTCCCTCTCGACGAAATACTGTCTGGCGATCTTGAGGGCCGACTCTATGGCCTCGCTGCCTCCGCTGACGAACCAGACGTTCTTAAGGTCTCCGGGAGCTATGGACGCCACTTCCTCCGCCGCCTCCAGTGTGGCATCGTTTCTCCACCTGGAGGGATGGGCGAACTCGAGATTCACGAGCTGATCGTATACGGCCTTCGCCACCTCTTCGTTGCCGTGTCCCAGGCTGGAGATGAGGGCTCCGCTACATCCGTCGATGTACTCCTTGCCGTCTTCGTCGTAGAGGTATATTCCCTCGCCTCGTACCGCCTTCCTGAGCTCGTTTTTGTAGCTCCTGGGTATAAGTTTGCCGAAATCCATTCCCCTTCACACCTCCTGATAGTTTTACGGTTCACTTGACCGTGTAGACCGGGTTTTCTGTCCAGAGTTCCTCCAGTTCCTGGAGCCTTTTCTTGGCTTCGTCGCCCATCTCGTCCGCAACCGCCATTATCAGACAGTTCATCAGGCTCATAGGAGCGGTAAGAGAGTCGATGAAGGAGATGTGCCTGCACGGAGCGGTCAGCACGTGTTCCGGCTCGGCCTCCGTCATCGGGTTGTGAGGACTGTCGCTTATAGCCGTCAGGGTCAGGCCCAGAGAGCGGCCCAGCTTCATGGCATCGACCGTCCACCTGGAATACCTGGGGAAGCTTATTCCTACCATCATGCTGCCCTTCGGCGCCGTGGTCAGTTGCTCCCTTATGAGGGTATCGTTCAGCTGGTGCACCGAGGGATGGAACCAGCTGAGATAGAAGGAAAGGTATCCCGCCAGGGCGAGGGAGCTCCTCTGGGCAGCCATGTAGAGGGCGGGGGCCTCGAGCACCTCCAAGGCCCAGGAACGGATGTCCTGGGGGTTCAGGTTGGTCTGAGATTCTCCCAGGTCCAGCATATCCAGAGTCATTATCCTGTGACAGGGCGACTCCCTGGGATCGTCGTCGTAGACTGCCATCCTCTCTATGGTGGTCATCTGGTCCAGCAAAAGGCTCTTCATTGCCTCCTTCAGCTCGGGATAGCCGGAATAGCCGAGTATGGACGCGAACCGTATTACCGACGATTCGCTGGTGTCCACCGACTCCGCCATCTGGCTTGCCGTCATGAACGGGGCCTCTCTGGGGTTCTCCAGTATGAAACGGGCGACCTTGGCCTGGGTGGCGGAGAAGCCCTTCATTCCGGCGATTATCTTCTCTTTGAGCAAGGCTTTCGCCCCCTTCGTAGTTGAAAAAAATCATCTAAGTCATTTCTTGCAGGATTTCCGTCTTTTGTCATCTTAGCCTGAAAATTTTGCCCTGTCAAATAAGTGAGATCTTCCATCGTGGGTCGTAGTGCTGTACCCTTGATTCGAAGGGGTGATGGTATTGTCGGAGAGAAGACCGGCCTTGGCGTTATGGTCCTCCGGGTTGCTCTTTGCCTGGGTTTTGTCTCATTTCGTCGATTGGCCCATAAGGGCGGTCCTGTCCACGTTGGACAGATCGGTGAGGCTCCTGGACAGCGGTTTTCTTCTGGTCTCAGCCACTGTCTTGGTGGGGACCAACGCGGTCAGGGCCTTTATGCTATACACCGGATGGTTTCTGCTGGGGCAGTGTTTCAGGGACGTCGATAATCCCGGTCTCGGTCGATGGATACCTCTGCTGGGAATCCCCGGTTCCTATGTGGCGGCATGGGCCTTTCGGATGCCTTCGGTTCCTCATTTCGGAGGTCCCGCGGTGATGGCGTTGATCAGCGTGGTCATGGTCCAGTATCTGAGCCGGGACGTAGTGAGGCCGGGAAACAGGACAATAGTTTTAGGGACGTTGGTCCTGTCGATGCAGTGGCTCGACGTCATTCCCAAGCTGACCGACTACGGTTTCGGATGGGGCGAGCTCAGTCTGGCGATCAAGGAGGTAGCTACACTGATGGACAGGGACATGGTGCTCGACGTGGTCGGCACGATGTCCTTCGTTTTCAGTTTCGCCATGGCCTTGGTAATAACGGAGCTTTTCGTCGGCTACGAGAAGAGGCTGGCTCAGCTCAGGCTGTTGAGAAAAAGAGAAAGAGAGCTGTCAAAACTCAGGCAGGACCAGACCGAGAGCAGGGTCTATCGGGAGATGCAGTATCTGGTCCACGATCTGAAGAGGCCTCTTACCGCGGTGATGGGATTGTCGGACGTCATATCCCAGACCTCGACGGATCCCACGGCGGTTCGCCACTCCGACAGAATTCAGGGGGCGGCCTCCAGGATGAACCAGATGATATCGGAGATAAGGGATCCCTCGGCGGTACAGATCGTGTCTGTGTCGGAGCTGTTGGATTACTCGCTTTCGCAGATAAGGCCGCTTGAATGGTCGTCGGCTTTGCATCTGGCGGTGCCGGAGGAGTTGGGAAACCGTTCGATAAGGGTCAATCTGATAAGGTTTTCCCGGGCTTTGGTGAACCTGTTGGACAACTCCCACAGAGCGACGGAAGGGCGTTCGGATCCCAGGATTTTTTTCGGAGTTTATGAGAGCCAAGAAGGGAACATAGTCCTTTTCGTCAGGGATAACGGTCCGGGTTTCGGAGAAGGTATCGATAAAAGAGGATCCCGATGGGGATCGTCCGGTCTCGGACTGGCTTTCGTGAAAGATGTGACCGATTCTCACGGTTGGAAGTTCGAGTTGGGAAGCGGTCCGGACGGTGGGGCCTCGGTCGAGCTGAGTGCCCCGCCTTTCAAGAACAGGGGTGGAGAATATGAGTCTTTATCTGGGCGCGGTTGACGACGACAGGGAGATCCTCTACACGCTGGAGGTCATGGCGTCCTCTTTGGGTTGGTCCATGAGGACCTCCGACGATCCCGAGATCGCTCTGAACTGGGTCTCCGACGATACAGTCGACGTCCTGTTGGTGGATTTTCATATGCCGATAATGAGCGGACTGGAGGTTATACGAAGGGCCAGAAAGCTCTCCTCGTCGGTGGTGCTCATGGCTCTTACCGTTGAAGAGCGGCCAGATGTCGCCCGGGAGCTGATCATGGCGGGGGCGGACGATTTTGTCTCTAAGCCTATTCGCCTGGCCGATTTCTCCGCCAGGATAGGCCTTCACAGGGAGCTCTCACGCTACAGGAGGGCAGGCCGATGGGAGGGAGGGGACAGGGGAATTTCGGAGGACACGGCCCGTAAGGTCTACGATTCGCTTTTATCGGAGGGGGTCTATCTGTCCGCCTCGGAGGTGGCCGATCTGACAGGGGTGTCCTATCCCACCGCCAACAGGTATCTGGAGTACCTGGTTAGAAAGGGACAGATCAAAAAGATGCGTCGACAGGAAGATGGAAGAAGTGGCCGTCCCAGAAGCTACTACTGCGGAGGGTTGCCGTGATAAAAAAGATAGAAAATATGGATTCCTTGGATATTCGAGCTTAAACTATAGGGTAGCGAGAGGGGTTTCAGATCTCGCTGCCTTACAGTTTTTTCATATTTTCGAGGAGGTAATGAGATGAAAAGATATCTTATAGGTCTTGCGGCGGCTTTCATGGTGATCGTGACTACCGGGTCCTTCGCTTCTGCGGCGGACGTCGCCCTGACCTCTGTGGGACAGAGCCCGGACGCCATGATGGTCAAGGTAGTGCTCAAATCCTTGAGCGTCAAGCCCGATTACGATCCTCTCATGAAGGCCGACGATCTTTCTGGACACAAGGTTCTCATAGCGGTGGTTGGAGGTAGCTCCAAAGGACTGGGTGCCGCCGGTATCGACAAGGATCAAGAGGTGTCCAGAGCCGAGGCCCTGCTGGACAAGGCGAAGGCCGACGGAGTCAAGGTGTTGGTCATGCACGTCGGAGGGCCGGGTCGCAGAGGAACCTTGTCCGATCTGTTCATATCCGCCGCCGTGCCGTATTCGGATGGCCTGATCCTGGTGGACGGGGCGGATCAGGACGGTCTTTTCGAGAGTCTTCTCGGAGATAAACCGGTGGAGCCCGAGGTCGTTCCCAACGTCAGAGGGACCAAGGCCTCTCTGGAGAAGATTCTCGCCTCTTGGGAAGTACTGTAGGTAGATCTCCGCTATGTCGTGGTTTTGGCCGGAGGGTATGTACACCCTCCTTATGATAGGGGTATTCGCCTTTGCCGCTTTCGCCTGGAAGCTCCCAATAGCCGTCGCCATGGCTTTGGCGGCCATCTCCGGGGCGCTGGCGTCCGGGAACGGTGTTCCCATAAGGCATCTGGTCGAGGGAGAGTTTGGCTATATCGATACCATATTGATAATAGCCACCGCCATGATTTTCATGAAGGTTATACAGCGTATAGGTCTACTCGACTCGGTGGCCGCCTGGGTCATAAGGCGGTTCAGGAATTATCCGGTTTTTCTGAGTCTGGGGATAATGTTTCTCATAATGGTCCCTGGCATGATAACCGGCTCGTCCACCGCGGCGGTTCTGACGACCGGTGCCCTAGTGGCTCCGGTATTGATAAAACTGGGGGTTCCGGTGGTGAAGACCGCCGCGGCCATATCCATGGGAGCTCTGTTCGGGATGATCGCCCCTCCTATAAGCATACCGGCCATGATAATAGGGGCCGGAGTCGATATTCCCTACGTGGGGTTCGGTTTCCCCCTGCTGATATGCACTCTTCCTCTGGCGGTGATCTGTTCCCTTCTGCTCATATATCCCTACGTCAGGAAAGAACGGGACGAGGTTGCGCTTGACGCCGAACTGACCAGGATGAGCGGGGTGGCCCTGACTCCGAGGCTTTTCCTTCCAGTAGTGGTGTTGGTGGTCCTGTTGGGAGGAGAGAGGATTTTTCCCCATATATGGCCGTCTTTGGGCATGCCCCTCGATTTCCTTCTGGCCTCCGCGGCGGGACTGCTTTCCGGGTCCAGATGGAACCCCCTGGAAACAGTGACGGAGGCGGTCGACGAGGCCCTTCCAGTCATGGGAATACTTATGGGGGTCGGTATGTTCATACAGATAATGACCCTGACCGGGGTTAGAGGCTTCGTCGTCGTCTCGGCTCTGGCTTTGCCTTCATGGACCCTCTATCTGGGGATAGCGACGTCCATGCCCCTTTTCGGTGCGGTCTCGTCCTTCGGATCCGCCTCGGTACTGGGAGTGCCTTTCCTGCTGGCCTTGCTGGGGCAAAACGAGATAGTGGTGGCCTCCGCCCTCAGCCTGGTGGCGTCTTTGGGCGACCTGATGCCCCCCACGGCCTTGGCCGGTATATTCGCCGCCCAGGTGGTAGGGGAGGACAATTACTTCAAGGTACTGCGGCACTGCATGTTCCCCGCGGTCCTCACAGCCGGATGGGGCATAGCTGTAATACTGATGGCCAAGCCTCTGGCGAAGTTGATTTTCTAGGAGGTGGAGCCGGATGATGACCTTGATATACAGAGCTATAGTCCTGTTCGTGATGGCTCTCGTGGTCCGTTGCATGTTCAGGGAGCGCTCCTTCTGGAAGCAGGTGACAGCCGCCATGGTGCTCGTTCCCTTGGTGCTTCGTTTTCTTTTGGTCAAGTAGGGAGGTGTGACCGTGAAGAGTTTTAAGGGAAATGCCGCTACGGCGGTGGCCCTGTTGGTGGCGGTCTCCGTCCTCTCTTTCCTGTCGGCCCGGAGCTTTCTGGCGATGAGAGAGCCCGATCCTGTGAAGCTCTCCGAGGGATTCGTAAAGCGGATGCTCTCCGAATGGTTCGAGCCACTCGAGGGGACCCCGGCTGATACCCCCGTCTACGTTCAGGACAGCGGGGTTCCGGGAGGAACTGTGATGATCATGGGAGGAACCCATCCAAACGAACCGGCCGGGACCATGACGGCGATCATCTATCTAGAGAGGGCTCGGGTTGCCCAGGGGAAACTCATAGTGATTCCCTTCGCCAACATGACGGCCATGGGGCACAACTCGCCTCAGGAGGCTTCGCCTCAGTATTTTCATCTGGACGTTCCGGGAGGAACCCGCTGGTTCCGCTACGGTTCCAGGGCGAGCAATCCGGTCTACCAGTGGCCCGATCCGGACATATACATACACGCCCAGTCGGGGCAACAGCTGGCGGGAAGCTCAAAGAGCAACCTCAACAGGGCCTATCCGGGGGTAAAGGACGATGCCCTGACCCAGCAGGTTGCATATGCGGTGATTCAGCTGCTAAGAGAGGAGAAGGTGGACCTGGCCTTCGATCTTCACGAGGCCTCTCCGGAGTACCCGGTGGTCAACGCGATAGTTGCTCACGACAGGGCCATGGAGCTTGCTGCCATGGTGTCCATGGAACTGGAGATGGAAGGTGTCCCCATGAGGCTCGAGCCTTCGCCGGTCAACTTCAGAGGCCTCAGTCACAGAGAGTGGGGCGATAACACCGATACGATGGCCATACTCATGGAGTCGGGCAACCCAAGTCAGGGACGACTCAGAGGTCGAACCGACGAGGCCCTGGTGCTGACCGGTGAGGACAAGGCCTACCTGAAGGCGGCGGAGCTGGGAAGGCTGTTCATTCCCTACGAGGGGGATCAGCCTCTGGATCTCAGGACCGCCAGACACGTGGAGGCCATAAGGCTTTTCGTGGAGATGCTCGGGGACGTCAAAGAGGGCGGAGCCGTAGAGGTGGAGAACATTCCATCCTACGAGGAAATGATAGAGAGCGGTATAGGAGCTTTCCTGTCGCCCCTATCGGACGATCGGTTCGACGGGAAGTAGAGAGAAAAACGAGGAGGGAAAGAAGTGAGGAGAAGAATAATCGGTTTGGCGACCGCTGTGGCGGTCGTGACGATCTCGGTGGGAGTCGCTTTCGGAGCCGGATCTCACGAGGTGAAGGATGTAACCGCTTCCAAGGGAATGGTGGCCGCCGCCAACAGGTTGGCCGCTGAGGCGGGAGTCGAGATACTGAAGAAGGGCGGAAACGCTGTGGACGCCGCCGTGGCGACGGGTTTGGCTCTCAACGTTGTGGAGCCCAACGCCTCCGGCATAGGCGGAGGCGGTTTCATGGTGATTCGGATGGCCGACACCGGAAAGGTCGTCGCTCTGGACTACCGCGAGGAGGCTCCTTCCGAGGCCACGAAGGATATGTATTCCTCGGAGAAGGCCAAGGCGGACAAGATTAGCGCCTACGGTCCTCTGGCGGTCGGAGTTCCCGGAACGCTGGCCGGCTATCAGATGGCTCTGGACCTCTACGGTACGATGACCCTGGCCGAGGTGATAGAGCCCGCCATAAGGCTCGCCGAACAGGGAGTCCCCCTTTCTCCGACCACGGCGGGAGCTGTGGAAAGCCACTTCGGCGATCTGTCCAAGTTCACTCCGGAGAAGGACAACCCCTTCCTCAAGGACGGCCTTCCCCTCGAGGCGGGATCGGTAGTGAAGCAGCCCAAGCTGGCCAAGGCCTTCCGCCTGATAGCGAAGGACGGAAAGAACGCCTTCTACAACGGCCCCATCGGCCGTTCCATGGTGGACAACATCCGCAACCAGGGTGGCATCATGACCATGAACGATCTTCAGCGCTATCAGCCGGTGCTGAGACTCCCCTCCGAGGGTACCTACAGGGACTACAGGATCTATTCCATGTGTCCTCCCTCGTCGGGTGGCATAACCCTGGTCGAGATACTTAACATACTGGAGAACTTCCCCCTCTCCGACTGGGGCCACAACTCTCCCAGGACGATCCACACCATGACGGAGGCCTTCAAGATGGCCTTTTCGGACAGGGGTAACTTCCTCGGAGACCCGTCTTTCGTCAACATCCCCTACGGTATGCTTGAGTCCAAGAAGTACGCCAAGACCCTGGCGGACAGGATAGACGAGGACAAGGCAATGCAGGAGGTACCCAAGAGCGATTCCTCCGTCGACGAGCACTGGTCCACTACCCACGTCTCCGTGGCGGACGTATCGGGGAACATAGTCTCCATGACCCAGACGGTCAACTATTTCTTCGGAGCCAGCATGATCGACCCGGAGTTCGGATTCGTCTACAACGACGAGATGGACGATTTCTCCTCCAATCCCGAGAGCGTAAACGCTCCCGAGCCGGGCAAGAGACCCCTTTCCTCCATGAGCCCGACCATAGTGGTAGATCCTCAGGGTAGACCCTTCATGGCACTGGGAACTCCCGGAGCCTGGAGGATCATAACTTCGGTGGCCCAGATAATGACCAACGTCATCGATTTCGACATGACCATGGACGAGGCCATAGAGGCCCCCAGGTTTACCTGCAGGGCCATCGGGACCAAGCCGGACGTCCTTCAGCTGGAGTCTCGAATTCCCCAGAGCACCCTGGACGTACTGAAGCTCAGAGGACATCAGATAAAGGTAAAGGACGAGTTCGACCTCTACTTCGGAGGCGCTCAGGGGATATGTTTCGACCCCGATAAATCGACCCTCATAGGAGGAGCCGACTCCCGCAGGGACGGCGACGTGGTGGGCTACTGATCTGTATTTCTCTCTCCAAAGGGGATGGGACGGAAAAACCGTCCCATCCCCTTCTTTGTTATCCCCTCCGGTATCCTCTATAATCTAATGACTAATTCCCTTTTGGAGGAGATCCGATGAAGGAAATCTCTCAGAGCCTTGTCATGGTAGTAGACGATTCCAGAGCGTTTCTGGACCTGATGGTGGAACTTCTGTCGCCTATATGTCGGGTCTCGGTCGCTCTGGACGGTCCGTCCTGTCTGGCTCTTGCGGAAAGGGAGGCCCCGGATCTGTTCCTGATGGACGTTCAGATGCCCGGCATGTCCGGTTTCGACGTCTGCAGGGTTCTAAAATCGGATCAAGCCCTGAGGCATATACCCGTTATGTTCGTGTCCTCCATCAACGACATGGAAAGCAGGATAAAAGGGCTCTCCCTAGGGGCGGTCGACTACTTGGTAAGGCCTTTCTTCTCTCAGGAGCTTCTGCTCAGGGTGAAGGCCCATCTCAAGCTGAAGATAGCCCAGGAGTCTCTGATGCAGGAGGCCGAGTATCTGGAGGAGCAGGTACGTAGGAGAACCGAGGAGATTCGAGCCGCCACGATGAGGATAGAGGCCAGCGAGAGGGAGTTCCGATCTCTGGCGGAGGGGTTGCCCGACATGGTCTTCAGGATAGGCCCGGACGGACGTTTCAGATCCATCTCCGGTGCCGTGCGATCCCTGTTGGGGGCCGACCCGGGAGAGGCCTTGGGACGGACCCCGGAGGAGTCGGGGTTGTCGAACCTCTGTATCGCTCTTTCGAGGGAAAATCTGATGAGGGTGTTTCAAAAGGGAGACCAAGAGGTCATGGAGGTCCCCCTGCTCGAGGGGGGGACGGTGGAGGTCCGCCTCCTTCCCGAGAGGGGGCCGGACGACAGCAAGGTCATCTCCATCCTGGGGATCATAAGGGATATCTCTTCTCAGAGGATGGTGGAGGAACAGCTTCTCTCTCAGGGTGCCTTCCTGTCCACCCTCGTCGATAACCTGCCGGTGGGGGTCATGGCCAAGGATCTATCTGTAGGTGGGGCCTACGTCATCTGGAATTCGAAGCTTTCCCAGATACTGGAGATCTCCGCCGAGGAGGCCTTGGGCATGACAGAGGGGGATCTGTTCCCATCGGAACTGGCAGACATAATGGTTCGGGACGACCGTAAGGCTTTCGAGACCGGCAGACCGGTGGTGACCGATCTTTCCTACGATGTAGCGGGACCCGACGGTTTGACCGTTCGTTTCTTCCGAGTGACCAGGGTGCCCATAACCGACGACGAAGGGGCTCCTTCGATTTTATTGGCCATGGTGGAGGATCGGACCGATTTCGTCATAGCGGACAGAGAGTTGATGTCGTCCCTGCACGATAAGGACATCCTGTTGCAGGAGGTCCATCACAGGGTCAAGAACAACCTTCAGGTGGTCTCGAGCCTGATGAATCTGCAGGCTTCCAGGACGGACGACCCCACTGTGATCGACGCCTTTCTGGAAAGCCGAAGCAGGGTGCTCGCCATGGCTTACGTCCACGAGCTTCTTTACAGAAACTCTCAGTTTTCCGATATAAGATTCGCCGATTATCTGGATGAACTGACCGGGACCATCTCCACCACCTACGGAGACGGCCGGGATATCTCCCTGGAGGTCGAGGCGGACGATACCAGGCTTCACGTCGACGTTGCTATTCCCTGCGGTCTGATAGTTAACGAACTGGTCACCAACGCCTACAAGCACGCTTTTTCCGGCAGAGAAAGTGGCACTGTAAAGGTCGACTTCAGGTCCGAGGGCGGAGATGTGTCTTTGATAGTCTCCGACGACGGCGTCGGCTGCGACGATCTGGATAAAGAGGACAGCCTGGGGCTTACCGTCGTCAGAGGTCTGGTAAGGCAGATAGGGGGAGGGCTGGTCGTCTCGTCCGATCGGGGGATGTCGTTCGAGGTGTCCTTTCCGTTCAATAGGGGAGCGGGAGAGATGAAAGAGGGTGCTCGACGGTGAGGAGGGTGACCTCGGCCGTTGTGTTTTTTTTGACGTCGGCGATATTTTTCTGGCTCGTCCACTGCTACCTCCATCCGGTGGTCCGGATAGGTGTGGCCTATAACGTGGCGCCTTACGCCATGATACCGGAGGCCAAGATGCTGGCCTCCGTAAAGGCCTACGCTGATTGGCATAACTCGATGAAGGGGCGTTTCCGTTACGAGATCATCTCCAGGGAGTACAGAGATGATCCGAAGGAGGCCATGGAATATCTGAAGTCTCATGGCGCCCGGGTCATAGTGGGTTTCCCCTTCTCTCAGGAGGCCATCGCCGCCGCGGAGGTGGCAAACGGAGGCTTGAAGGTCCCGGTGTTGTCGACCATAGCCTCCACCCCGATCCTGTCCGGAAAGGACGACTGGTTCTTCCGTACGAGGGAGGACTTCTCCTACGAGACGGAGCAGATGGCCCGACTTATCGAGAGGTTGGGGATTAAGAGGCTGGCGGTCTTCTGGTCCGGCGACAATCCTGCCTATGCGGAGGCGTCGTCCAAGGCGATAATCTCCAGGATCTCTGCGTCCATAGTCGGCGTCTTTCGTTTTCCCGATGGTTGTCATAGCCTGGATTTCGTCGAATTCACCTCTCCCGACGGGGTGTTGGTCTATGCGGAACCTGCCGTCTCCTATTGGGTGATGGATTTCGTTCGAGCAAGGTGGCCCGACGCGGCTCTTTTCCTGTCCCGCTGGAGTCTTTTCGAGAGTTCCGGACATATAGAGGATATGGATGGGATAAAATTTTATTTCTCCGAGGTCTACGATCCTACCGATTTCGGAGAGGGCGGTTTCCACTCCTACTGGAGAAGCCTGACCTCGATGAAGCTAGGAGCCTCTGTCAGGTACACCTACGGAGCCATGACTCTCCTTTCCACCGTATTCGACGACGACCCCAGGGCTTCCGGTTCGGACCTTAGGGAGGCTCTGTCGATCCCCAGGTCCGTCGAGTCTCTAGGATGGTCCTTCGATACCGACGTTTACGGGGACGTGTCGTCGAAGAATCGGTTTTTCCTGTTCGACGATGGATCCTACAGGGAGGTGACGCCTTGAAAACCGTCAGCCTCGCCTCCATCAGGCGACGTTTCGTCCTGCTGGGATTCGCTGTTATAGTCTCGGTGTCCGTCTCGGTCTTCACCCTCTCCTTCCTCAGGCTGTCCTCGGACTATCACGCAGAGGGAGAGCGTTTCCTGGGAGATGCCGCTGGCAACCTGGACGAACGTTTCCTCTCGACGGAGGCTTTTTTAAAGGCCCTGGACGTTGAGGAGGTGGATGATTCCACCCTGGATGCCATGAAGGTCAGTGAGTTGGTTCTCTGCTCCGACGACGGGACCATCCTCAAAGTGCTCCGAGGCCAGGCTCTGCAGGGACAGACCTTTCCGCCCCGTCTCCTGAACGGAGGATGGACTCCCAGCTCCCATCTGTCCCTCCCGGCCTCGCCCAGGCTGGTGCTGTCCGTCAGGAAAAACGGCCGATGGTTGGTTGCCGGTTTCGAGAGCAGGGCTTTATTTTCCGGATTCATGGGAAAGAGGGAGACCGACGGCTCCCTTCTGCTGGTGAACGACGACGGCATGGTCCTGGCCTCCTGGGGAAAGGACATCTCCACGGTAGGGGGAATGCTGCCCGTCTTTTTCGTCGCTCCCAGGAACGGAGAGGGGCTATGGGGAGGGACCACTCTGAGGTCTCTGTCGGTCAATATGGGAATGGGACTTCACCTAGTGCTTGTCTATCCTAAGGCGGCAGTGTTGATCCAGGCCACAAAAACTTCCCTCGTCTGGGCCGCTGTGCTCTTTGGCGCCATGGTCCCACTTCTGTTCTTTTTCGGGAAGACTTTATATGCCATAACGGAGGTGTTTCTCAGGTCGACGAGAAGCCTGTCCGATATGGCCGACGATATAGGCTCCGCCGAGAGTCCGTTGGAGGCCATGCCTGTGATGGTCTCCTCGCTGGAGAGCTTCAGAACCGACGACGCCCCGTTCGAGGAATACCGAAGGCTTCTAGGGGCTTTCGAGAGGATGATGGACGTCATAAACGAACAGAGCGAGAACCTGGGGTCCCTTTACGAAGAGGCCACAGCCATGGAGCTGGAACTTAGGGAAAACAACGACGAGCTGACCCATCTCAACAGCAATCTCGCCGATCTGATGAACCTGTCCCGAGGGGTTGTGTCCTCCGCCTCGTTGGACGCGACCGCCACAGTTATGGTCTCCAATCTGAAAAAGTGTTTTTCCTGCGAGTTCGCCGGGTTGGTAGCCATAGTAGGGGGGCGTCCCTTCCTCTGGGGCCAGGCGGGAGTCGTCCCAGACGATATGTCGGAGGATTCTATGATGGATCTGATGTCTCGCTTTGTCGATCAGGAGGAACCGGAGGTCTCCTTCGAGTCGGGCAGAACAAGGATATGCGCTCCGGTCCGTTTTATGGGAAGTTTGGCTGGCTTCGTCGTCTTGACACGAAGCGGAAAGGGCGACGGTCGGGCAATTGTGGAGGTTCTGGAGAGGTTCGTTCTGCCTCTGGGAGGAATCTTTCAGGCCCACGAGCTGGTTCGGGAGGTCCGAAGCTCGTTCCATTATCTGGCCACCAGGATGCAGACCCTTACCGAGAGCTATCACGAGGAGACCGGGAGCCATCTTGTAAGGGTCGGCGAGTATTCGGCCCTGGTGGCGGAACATCTCGAAATGTCCTCGGAATACGTGGAGGATCTGAGGATATACAGCCAGCTCCACGACATCGGAAAGCTCAAGGTTCCCCACGGAATACTGTCCAAGCCGGGATCTCTGACCGACGAGGAGTTCGACGAGATGCGTCGCCATCCCGACTACGCCGTCGACATACTCGGCGATTCGGAGTGGCTGGAGATGGCCAGACAGATAGCCACGACCCATCACGAAAAATGGGACGGGTCGGGTTATCCTAGAGGTCTGAAGGGCGAGGATATCCCCCTCTGCGGCAGAATAGTGGCCTTGGCCGATATATACGACGCTCTGAGGGATGAGAGGGGCTACAAGCCCGCCTTCTCCCACGAGAAAGCCTGGGATATCATATTGCACGGCGATGGCCGGGTCATGCCGGAGCACTTCGATCCCGCCATACTGGAGATATTCAGGGTCCATCACGGCGTGTTTGCCGACATATACGACAGGATTAAGGAATGATAGAGTGAACATAAGGATATTGGTTACCGGAAGCCGGGGCAAAAGCTCGGTTGTTCGCCTTATCCACAGGGCCTTGGTGTCCGGTGGGATAGAGGCCTACGGCAGGATAACTGGAGTGATACCTAGGACGCTCACTCCTCAAGGGGAGCTGCCCATATATAGATCTTCCGGAGCTCACGTCGGAGAGATGAAATGGTGGATAAACGCTATGCCGTCGGACGCCGAGGCGGTGGTTATGGAGAACAGCGCCGTATCTCCCGACCTTCAGCACCTCGCCTCCCTATGGCTCGAACCGACCTTGACCGTCTTGACAAACGTCAGACCGGATCACCAGGACGCCTGGGGAAACGACGAGGATTCCGCCTCGGTCGCCCTGTGTAAGGGGATCCCTGGTGGCGGCAGGGTCCTCCTCGGGGCGGAGGCGGATAGGCCTCTCGTTCGGGCCTTGTTGAAGAATAAAGGCTGTATGATCACCGTGGTTCCGGAGTTTCCGGAGCCGCGTTCTTATCGAGCCTCCAACGAAGCCTTGGCTCTGGAGGCCTGTCGTATTTCGGGGGTCGTGGGCCCGGAGGTGACGGAGGGGATAAAATCGCTCTCTCCCGATCTGGCCGACTTCGTCGTGCTCGACGCCGGAGAGGGAAAGCTGGCCTTCGCCTTTTCCGCCAACGACGTGGTGTCGACCGAGTCGCTTTTCTCCTCTCTGGGATGGAAGAGGGAGGACGTCACGGTACTATTCAACCATCGAAGGGACAGGGGCAACCGTTTTAGGGTCTTCGCTCCATGGATCGAGAAAGAGAGCTGGAAGGACCGAATAGTGATAGGTGACAGGCCTTTTTTTCGAACCGGAGGAGCCCGTTATGTCGGTCTCGACAGGCCGGAGGACCTTATAGCCCTGGTGTCACGGGCTGGGTTGGTCTTCGGATGCGGCAACGTCGTCCACGGCCTGCCGTTGGACGCCAAAATTATTCTGGAGAGGATGTCTTGATGGAAAGCTCTCTTTGGCTCCTGTCGATCGGGATCCTGCTAGGCATGTACTTTTACGAGAGGACCGGACTATCCTGCGGTGGGGTTATAACTCCCGGAGTGCTGGCCATGTCTTTGGGGAGCCCGGTGAGGATATTATGGGCTCTGGCGGCGGCCTTCGTCGTCTGGGCCGTTATGGAGGGTATCTCCAGGGTCTTCGTCGTCTACGGTCGACAGAGAATAGCCCTCTCCATGGCGGTGGCTCTCCTGATCAAGATGATCCTTGGCGGTTTTTCCGATCCGGGAGCCCTGTGGCTGGGATGGGCGGTCCCTGGGTTGATGGCAGCCGACTTTCAGAGGCAGGGACCTCTTGCTACCCTGACATCCTCCTTCTCCACCGCCTTCGCTACCTCTATGGCCTTCTCGGTGGTGTCTGCGATAGGAGGTTATCTGTCGTGACCTTCGATCTAGGAGAGTACAGGGACAGACTCAGAAGACGCTCCCGTCGTCGCATACTGTCTCTGCTGATGCTTACGGGAGTCATGGCCTTGATATATCTTGTCGGAGGCGACGGGCTTTCGATGGAAGAGGAGCGGCTCTGGTCTGGCGTGAGAGAGGCGGAGACGGCGGTGGCCGACTGGCGGCGCTCCATCGGGTCATTCCCTTCCATCACCGACGATCCATGGAACCTGGGGCTCATAGGCCTGGAGTGGAGTCCTCTTTCTACGACCCTCGGCAGCCTCCCTTCCAAGAGGACCGCCTGCCATCCCGATTGGGCCGTCGTCTTTCTTCGGTGGTTTCGATCTCTAGGGCTTTCGGCAGGGGATCCGGTGGTGATAATGTCCTCTTCCTCCTTTCCGGGATTGCTGTTGAACATGCTGATGGCGTCGGAGTTCTACGACCTGGACGTACATCTGGTGGTTTCCCTGGGGTCCTCCACCTGGGGATGCAACGATCCCAAGGCACCTTGGCCCACCATGGCGAAGGAACTTAGACGAAGGGGATTCCTGAGCACCAGAGCCTACTGCTATACCCTGGGAGGGGGCGGCGAGGTGGGATCGGGAATCTCCCCCGAGGGGATCGACATAATGACGTCCGCCGCGATGAAAGCCGGTGTTCCCGTGCTGTCCTCGTCCTCCAAGGAAGAGGTCGTAGGCTGGAAGATGGACTTCATCGGTCGGGTGAAACCCAAAGTGGTGGTATCCATAGGGGGTTCAAGCGCCAATATGGGAGACAATCCGGCGGTTCTTTCCCTCCCTCCGGGCATCTCCAAGCCCGGAGCCAAGGGAGGTGACGGGGTTATAGGCAGGTCTCTAAAGGAGGGGTATACCGTCATCCATCTCCTCAACCTTAGGGACTTGGCCCTGGCAGAGGGGGTTCCCTTCGATTCCGAGCCTGTAAGGGGAACCGTCGGGAGGCGGTCTATATTTCTCTCTTTGTCGGGATTGGCGGTCTATATCGGAGCGACCCTGTTTTTTTCCAGATTTTCCCACGGAGGCGAAACTCTTGGGAACAAAATATAACTTAATAGGCTAGGCCATGAAATCAGAGGGATTCCTTTTTTCATTGAGGATCCCTCTGATTTCTGTTTATGTGTCTGTTGTTGTCAGTTAGAGGCGCAAGCCTGCCTTTTTGTTCTGAAAAAACAAATGTGTATCGTTGACCCCACAGGGTGAAAAGGGATACTCTAAATAAATATAGTGAGGGAAGTTTTTTTCTTCTATCTTTTTGGGGAGGTCGATTTTTTATGAGAAGAAACACCGTGGTGCTAGCTGTTCTCGTTTCGTTGTTTTCGCTTTTCGTCGGTTCCGCCATGGCGGCGGTCACCGGCGATGCGCCTTTGAAGGGCGATGAGCCCCTTCTGATAACCAACGCCGGTCAGGGACCGGGAGGTAAGATGGGGCGGCTTCTGGTCAGCCGGTCCAAGGCAGTGAAGGACATGACCTACAACGCCGAGCCCACGCCGGAGGACATCCTGTCCGGTGGCTATAAAACCGTGCTCGTGGTGATCGGTTCATCCGCCAAGGGGCTCGGTGCCTCTGGGATAACCATCGACGACGAGATCGACCGGCTCGGGGCCATAATGGAGGCCTGCAAGAAAGAGGGAATCCAGGTCATAGCGGCTCACATAGAGGGTAAGGCCAGGAGAGGCAAGCCCGGCAGCGCCGACGAGCGTTCCATCGATGCCATCGCCCCCTACGCTCAGGGCTTCATAGTCAAGAACGACAGCAACTCGGACGGACGTTTCACCGATCTGGCCGAGGCCAACGGAGCTCCCCTGACCATCATAGACGAGACCATCGACTTTATGAACGTGGTCAAGGATATGTACTCGAAGTAGCCGAGGAGGAAGTCGATTTTGTCTATGTACGCCGAGACTTCCATGGTCCTGGCGGTGATGGCGGTTGTCTTCGCCCTTTGTAGCTGGAAGCTCAAATCGCCGGAGATCTCCATGGTCATCACAGCCATAGCCGGTGCCCTGGCGGGGCGGCTGTGGTTTCCCGTCAGGCTTTTAGTGGAGGGGACCTTCACCTATTTCGACGTAGGGCTCATCTTCATCACCGCCTCGGTCTTCATCAACATGTACTCCGCCACCGGGGCCATGAATGCCCTGGTCCGCAAGATGGTGGAGCGTTTCTACCATCGCAAGTGGATGCTTTTCTCCATATTGGCCGTGATAATGCTGATCCCAGGCGCCCTCACCGGAGCTGGAAGCGTATCGATGTTCGTGGTGGGAGGGATGATCGCCACGGTACTTCGCTATATGGGAATCACGTCGGTCAGGACCACCGCCTTTATATACGTGACGTCCATGTTGGCGGCGGCGGCGCCTCCCATAAACCTCTGGGCCATGTTGATGGCCGCTCAGGCCAACATGCCCTACGTAGGATTCTCCGTTCCCCTTCTGGCCCCCATCCTGGTGATCACCGTCTTTACCGTGGTCTATCTGCTGAGGGGAGGGGAGCCCGAGCCCAAGGAGAAGATCCTGGAGGAACTTCCGATCCCTCCGGAAGGCATGAACTGGTTCCGTATACTGGCTCCGATGCTCACCTTTTTGGTGATAGTCCTTCTGTCCAAGTACATGGCTTTCAGCGTTCCCACCGTTGGGTTGCCTCTGAACTTTCTCATCTCCGCGGGAGTGGCCGTTCTTTGCTCTCCGATCAAGCGTTCCGTCAAAGAATGGGGAGATACCGTCCTGGAGACGATGGAGCAGGTCTTCCCTCTGTTGGCCACTGTCATCAGCGTAGGGGTATTGGTCAACATAATGACCGCCACCGGGGTCAGAGGGCTTATAGCCATAACCTTCGTTACCCTTCCGACCATCTTCATATATCTGACGGCCCTTTTCGTTCTGCCGATGGCTCAGGGGTCGCTTAGCTACGGGAGCGCCATAATACTGGGAACTCCCATGATATTCCTCTTCAACTCCGTCGGCTTCAACGTGACCATAGTGGCGACGGCCCTGAGCCTGATGTTCCCTCTGGGAGACTGTCTTCCTCCCTCTAGAATATCCGGCAGGGTGGCTATAGAGGTGTCGGGTTACGAGGGCAGCTATATGTCCTTCCTCAAGGGAATCTTCGTTCCGGCCCTGTTCATGGGGCTGGTCGCGTTGTTCATGTTGATCAACGCCAACGCGTTCAAGTTTTTAGTGATCCGGTGAGGAGGAGAAGATCATGACGACGGTGCTGAACCAGGTTATCCATCAGATCTACTACGTTATAGTCGCCTTTTTCGGACTCCTGCTTCTAAGGAATCTCTTCTTCAGGAAGACCAGGACCAGCCTGATATACGATGTGGTATATGCCTATACCCTTATACCCTTCGTCCTCAGGGTCCTTCACATAAAGTAAGGTGGTTTTGATGAAGAGAAGAGAGATCCCAGGGGTAAAGAGAAAGCTAGCGGTGCTGGCTGTAGTTGCGGTTATCGCTTTTTTGGGTGCTAAGGAATTCATGGAGCTTCGGAACTTCAAGGAACCCGTGGTCGTGTCGGAGGCCTTCACCGAGAAGGTGATGCTCAGCGATTATTTCGAGGGCATAAAGGGAACGGGAGTGGACACGCCGGTCTACCTGTTCGACTCGGGCGTGCCAGGAGGAACCCTGGTCTTTTTAGGCGGGACCCATCCCTACGAACCTGCCACCATGCTGGCGGCCTATGTGGCTATGGAGAATATCTCCGTCTCCAAGGGAAGGGTGTTCATAATTCCCCACGCCAACCTGAGCGCCTCCAAGGTGGGCATGCTGGGCAACGCCTATCCCAAGTTTCTGCACGTGCAGACCGAACACGGCCCCAGGGCCTACCGTATAGGAGACCGATCCACCGATCCTCTGGACCAGTGGCCCGATCCCTTTACCTACGTCCACTATCCGTCCAAGCAGAACCTGGCGTATACCGACGCCAGGAACCTTAACAGGACCTATCCCGGTCGTCCTGACGGTAACCTTACGGAACAGCTGGCCTACGCCATCATGGAGCTGATAAGGAAGGAAAAGGCCGATCTGTATTGCGATACCCACGAGGCATCGCTGATGTACCCGGTGGTGAGCACCTATGTAGCCCACGACAGGGCCCTGGACGTGGCCATGATGGCGGCAATGGATCTCAGCGCCACCACCTTCCCGATGAAGTGCGAGGCCAGCCCCAAGAGCCTGAGAGGGCTATCTCACAGGGAGGTCGGAGACTTCTCCCCCGTTCCCGAGCAGGGATACGAGGGGGTCCTGGCGGTCCTGATGGAGACTATGGAGCCATTCATAGACCGGGTGGCCGGTAAGATAACCGAGGAGCTAATGATGGAGGGTAAGGACGAGTTCCTCCAGACCGCCTCGGAGCACGGCCTTCTGTACTGCGTTCCCGAGTACGACATAGAGTTCGGCGGTCCAATGAAATATAGGGTCGGACGGCATCTTACGTCGATATCCGAGCTGGTTCGTCAGATGAACGATTTCTTCCCCGAAAAGGAGATACAGCTTCAATGGCCCGAGTTCGACGGGCTCATGGAGAACGGCATAGGCCATTATCTCCACGATCCTACCGAGGCCCATAGCACCAGGGTCTTCTGGAACTGAGTTTCGAAAGATCGGGATGAACGGAGGTGGTTTGTCGAGTAAGCTGAAATAGCGGCTAGAGGGCGAGAGTTTTTGCAGAGATAACCGAATTTATAAAAAGGAGTGTGAGCGATGAGGAACAAGAAACTGGCATCCCTTGCTATCGCGCTATGCCTGGTAATGGCTATGGGATTGGTCGCCTCGGCCTGTACGGTGGTCGCCGTCGGCAAGGACGCCACCGTGAACGGAACTTCCATCATCACCCATAACGACGATTCCACCAGTGCCAACTTTAAGCTATGGATCATAGAGGAGAAGGATTGGCCGGAAGGATCGGTTCGCAAGCTGATAATGAACGATCATGGTTACGAGCCCGGCGACGTCATGGGGGAGATGCCCCAGGCAAGCCATACCTATCGTTACTTCAAGAGTCGCTACTCCTTCATGAACGAGATGGGCGTCGCCATGGGCGAGTCCACCTTCGGAACCGATAACGAGGAGATCAAGAAGGACCTGGTGAAGGACAGCGACGGTATCATCGACTGTTGGCTGGCTCAGGACATAGCCCTGGAGCGGGCCGCTACCGCCCGTGAGGCCGTCAAGATCATGGGCGACCTGGTCGAGGAATTCGGCTGGGCCGGCAGCGGAGAGACCATCAACGTCACCGACGGAGACGAGGTCTGGATCGCCGAGTTCTACGGCCGCGACCTGTGGTGCGCAGTTCGCATGCCCGACGATATGTTTTTCGTGTCCGCCAACAGGGCCAGGCTCAGGGAAATCGACCTGACCGACAAGGAGAACGTCATGCACTCTCCCAATATCGTCTCCTACGGCGTCAACAAGGGCTGGATCGAGGGAAACGTGAACTGGAAGAGTTTCAGTCCCGCCCAGGTTTACGCTCCCCATCACGACAGGCTCTACTCCACCAGGAGGGTCTGGAGGGCTCAGGAACTGGTAGCTCCCTCTCTCAAGCAGAGTCCCAAGGAGCATAACTATCCCCTCTTCGTGAAGCCCGACAAGAAGCTCTCTACCTGGGACATCTTCAAGATCAAGGGAGATTACTACGAGGGTACCGATTACGACCTCACCGAGGGACCTGCCGCCGGACCCTGGGGCAACCCCATCAGGATCGCCAACAAGGGCGAGGGTGCCTGGGAGAGATCCATCAACATGCACAGAACCTGCTACGTCCACATCGGAGAGGTTGATCCCAAGCTTCCCGCCCCGATCAAGGGCATCAGCTGGTTCGGATACGGCGCTCCCGACACGACCTACCTTACCCCTCTTTGGCCGATCATGAGGAAGCTTCCCGAGTTCTACGAGGTCGGTTCCCGTTTCGAGGACTTCCGCCGCGACTCCGGTTGGTGGGTCAACAGCTACGTCCAGGAGATGGCCACCCTTCGCTACTGCGAGGCCATCGAGGAGATCTACGCCCTCAGGGATCCCAAGATGAGGGAGCAGTTCACCGAGACCTATGCGGTACAGAAGGACGCGGCCAAGCTCTGGAGACAGGGCAAGAAGAACCAGGCCATCGACCAGCTGACCCGCTTCGCCTACGATAGGGCAGTGGACTGGAACCGTACCTGGCTGAAGCTGGGCGACCACCTTCTGGGCAACTATGCCCTGGGTTACAGAAACTTCAAAACCACCGGCTATCCCCAGTGGTGGAACGATTTCATCGGTTACGGACCTCTCGAGAGATAGCTCTGCCGTGATCGATCTATTGAAGGCCCCCCTTAAGGGGGGCCTTTCTCGTAGCGTCCTGTTATGCTGCTGTCTTATAGGAGGCTCGCTCCTGCCGAGGTCGATTTCATGGGGGTGCGACGAAGGTATGGCCGCCTCGGTAACGATGGAGAACTCCCTGAGGATCCTGAGGTCCGAGAGAGAGGCCTTGGGGATCGTGGCGTCCCCCGACCTGGATCCATACGGAATCGGAGTTATAGGAGAGGAGTTTACACCTCTCACCACCACACTGGGCCATCTGGAGGACAAGATAGCCTCTGCTAACCCCCTTTTCGCCGCGGCTCTGGTCGGCGAGTTTCGCCGTATGGGGTTGAAAGGGGGCGACTCAGTGGCGATAGGGGCCAGCGGCTCTTTCCCGGGGTTGCTGGTGGCGGTGCTGTCCGCCTGCGACGCCATGGAGCTCCGTCCCCTTTTGATCTGTTCTCTGGGCTCATCGATGTACGGGGCCAACCGGGTCGGCTTCAACGTTGTGGACATGGTCAAGCTCCTGGAGGACAGAGGTTCTTTGGATTTCGAGTTTTTGGGGTTCTCCCTTGGAGGGGACGACGATAGATACGACGCCCCTCTGTTTCCGGAGTGGCGCGATCTGACCTTGGACGAGGCCCTGAGACTTGCATCGGAGGAGAGGTTTATCCACGAGGACTCCCTCGGTAAGAGCGTCGAGGTCAGGATGTCCCTTTACGACGAGGCATCCGGCGGTGAAATAGGATGTTTCGTAGGGGTCGGAGGGGCCTCGGTGACCTTCGGAGACTCGGACCAGTCGGCTTCCTTCCCTGGCGGGACGACGTCGAAGCCCTTCGAATCCATGCCCTCGGAAGGGCTGCTTTCCCGTTTTCTTCGTAGCGGGATTCCTGTGATCCATCTTCTCTGCGTGAGGGATCTGTGCGATAGGTGGTCCATCCCCTACGGCGACAACCCCCTGAACTGGCGGAATCACCGATTCTCCCGGAGATAGCCCACGTGATATAATACCCCTATGAGGGTATATAAATCTTTTCAAGGGGGAATTGATCATGGGCGAAAAGACTATGGCCAACCTCGCCGAGGCTTTTTCCGGCGAATCCCAGGCCAACAGAAAGTATCTCTTCTACTCCGAGGTGGCAGATAAGGAAGGTTTCACCTCCGTGGCCAAGCTCTTCAGGGCCGCCGCTGCGGCGGAGACGCTTCACGCCAAGATGCACTATCGCAACATGGGCAAGATATGCGACACCGAGACCAACCTCAAGGACGCCATAGCCGGCGAGACCTACGAGTACACCGAGATGTACCCTCCCTTCATCGACGACGCCGAGGCGGAGGGTGAGAAGAAGGCCCATAAGGGCTTTTCCCTGGCCAACGAGGTGGAGAAGGTTCACGCCGAGCTGTACAAAAGAGCTCTGGACCATCTTTCCGATAAGAGGGCGGTGGATTACTATCTGTGCACCGTGTGTGGCCACATCGAGGAAGGAGCCGCTCCGGATAAATGCCCGGTCTGTGGAGCTTCGTCCAAGGCCTATGAGCTGGTGGAGTAGGGGCTATATCGTTTGAACCGGGTCCGGACGTAAACGTCCGGACCCTTATTTTACGGAAAAGGACGTGACGGGATTTGCAGAGATTGGTAGTGCTTTTTACCGGGGGCACCATAGCCAGCGCTTTTGGAGAGGGAGGAAGCAAGGGACCGGACAGCACGGTGGTAGGTGCCTTAAGGGAACATCTCACCGGTTTTTTCGCTGGCAGAGATGTGGACGTGGTATGTCGAGAGCCCTGGGGAGTCCCGGGGCTGGACAGCTCCGATCTGGACCCAGGCCATTGGGTAGAGCTGGCGTCCTCTATCGCTAGGGAGCTCGATAACGGCGCTACCGGTTTTCTAATCCTTCACGGAACGGACACCATGGCCTATACCTCCGCCTGGCTCAGCCTGTGTTTTCCCCACGTGGATGTGCCAATAGTGCTTACAGGCAGTCAGCTTACATTGGACTACATGCCCGAGGACGTCACGGTAAACCTCAGGGGAGCGGCTCAGGTCGCCTGTTCGGACATTTCCGGGGTCTGGATCTACTGTAACTGGAAGCTGATTCCGGGGAACAGGGCCCACAAGGCACAGGCCTTACATCCCGATGCCTACGTGGCAACCAACGGTCAGCCTATGTATTTCAATCCTGAATGGGCCAGGAAAGGCAGAAAAGGAACGGTGAGACAGCCTCTTCCCCATACACTGTCTCCTCTAGCGGAGAAGGCCATGGGGCACGGCTCGGATGAAGCGAGGAACATCGGTAGTCGGATGGCCTGGCTGTTCTGTACTCCCGGCTTTTCTCCCAGGTTTTCCGGTGAGGAACGAGTGCTGGCCATATTGGGCTACGGAGCGGGCAACGCCCCTTCCGGCGCTCTCCAGGCGGTGGAGAGCGCTTTCGACGGGCTTTCCAAACCCCATGTCATAGCCTGTAGCCAGGCAGAGGGAGACATGAAGAACCCCGGCAGCTATGCCGGGGTGGGTATAGCCTCCTTGGCCGATAGGGGATTCACCGTCTGGAGCCAGATGGACTATCCCGTCGAGTTCGTCCACGCTCTAGGCTGTTATTCCCTTCTGGCCTCGTCCTCCGCTCCGGGGTTCGTCCTGTCCCACTATCTCAGGGAGTGCTCGTCAGAGACGCCGCTCCTATAACCGGACCGTCCTTTCCGAGGGAGGATATTTTCAAAGGAGGCATCGGTCGAAACGCTGTGGCCAGTCGCTCATCCAGGAACGGTTTCAGCTCTTGGACGAGTTCCGGCAGATTCGAAAGCCCCCCTGCCAGAACGATAGCCTCCGGATCAAGAAGGTGTATCGCCGATATCATCACGCAGGCCAGCCCCTCCAGAGACCGGTTCCAGAAGTTCCTGTGTTCTTCGTCGTTCCGTCGGTCCCACAGCTCCGGTACCGACGGAACCCCTTTTTCCGAGCACCTGAGGTCGAAGGTATCCGCCGAGAAAAGGGTCTCCCCGTGTCCTATGCCGCCGCAGTTACAGGGCGTCCTGTGGAGCAGGGCCACGTGCCCTATCTCTCCGGCCAGTCCTCTGTGACCCCTTATCAGACGACCTCCGGATACGATAGCCCCTCCTATGCCCGTGCCCAGGGTCATCATCACGAAGTCCTTCATTCCGACTGCCTCTCCCGATTCCATCTCTCCCAGGGCCGCGCAGTTTCCGTCGTTGTCCAGTGCGACCGGAAGGGACAGCCTTTTCTCGAGGATCTCCGCCATGGGAAAGTTCTCCCATCGGGGCAGGTTGGTCAGTCTTACCACAGACCTTCTATCGAGGGACAGCATACCCGGTAGCCCTATCCCTACGGATTTTGTCGATTTTACCTTCAGAGATTTAACCAACCTTTCAATTGCTTCGGTGGTCTCCTCCGGCTTCCTGGACCTTGGGGTGGGTTCCCAGGCCTGGTTTACGACCTTGCCCTTTTCAACGACTCCGGCGGCTATCTTATGTCCTCCCAGATCGACCCCTATCCTCAAATTCCTCTACCTCCCTCCCTGTAGGGAGACCGCTCCGGCTCTGCCGGGGATCTCTCCTTGGATCACCTCGCAGATCGGAAGTTCCTCTTTAGTCAGTTTCGCCGCCTCCTCCTTGAGGGTAACGAACTCGGCGCCTTCGGATTTTGCCCTTTTTACGAGCTCGTCCAGCTTGGAAAGCATCGACATGCCCTCCATCTCCGCGTGGACCGTGTGTACGTTGAGTCCTTCCGTCAGAAGCGACATGTAGATGTCGTTGACGTTGTCGGCAGTGCAGCCGTCCCTCCCGAGTATCTCGTCCATGGTGGGGAGGGTCGTGGGTATCTGAGGGGTTCTGAAAACCCTTCCCCTCAGAGACGGAAGAAAGGGAGTTTTTCCTCTGGAGTCGCTGGCATAGAGAAGTCCCATCCGGTCCTGCACGGAAAGGCTGGCGAGGCTGGTCTTCCAGGCCGGAGCGGCGCAGCACGTAGAGGACGTCCCTAGAACCTTTCGGTACATATTCCCGGCTTTTCGAAGAAGAGACTCTATCTCCGATTCCGACAGGTGGTCCAGACGGTCCTGCCACTTCACGTGATCCCAGGAGTGTATCCCCGTATCCTGGCCGCTCTTTGCGACCTCTTTAAGTATCGAGGGGGCGGAGGGCACTATCATGGGTGCCGGAAGCAGAGTGCCGTACATCATGGTCTTTAGGCCGTAGGTTCCCGGCGCGTTGGTTCGGACCATCTTGGATATGAATCCCTTTCGGAATATCCGTCGTATCGCCTTGCCCGAGTTGTCCGGCCCGAAGGAAAAGAAGAACGATCCCCTTATTCCCCTTCGGTCCATCAGTTTCAGCAGACGGGGAACTCCCTCGAGGTATCCCCTCAGGGTGTCGACGTCGACTTTAAGGGCGATCCGCATAGAAGGCCACGGTCCTTCTGACTGCTTCGTGGAAGTCGACCTGGGGGTGCCAGTCCAGCAGTTCCTCCGCCTTGGAGATGGACGGTTTTCTGTCCTGCACGTCCTCGTAGCCTCTGCCGTAGTACTCGGTCGAGTCCTTTTCCACGAAGGTCGCCTTCGAAGCGGCCTCGGCGAATTTGGGGAAGTCTTTCATCGCATCCACCACCGCCACCGCCAGCCCCTTTATGGAGTGGTTGCTGTCGGGATTGCCTATGTTGAAGATCTCGCCGTCGGCGCTCTTTTTTGCGTCGGCTATTATGGCTATAAGGGCGTCAACTCCGTCTGTGACGTAGGTAAAGCTTCGTCTCTGTCTTCCTCCGTCGACCAAGGTTATCGGTCGTCCGACCGATACGTCGTAGATCATCTGGGTTATGGAGCGAGCCTTTCTCTCCTCCGCGTCCCTGAAGGTGTCCAGCCTGGGGCCTATCCAGTTGAAGGGCCTGAACAGGGTGTAGGGGAGTTCCTTTTCCTGTCCATAGGCGGATATGACCCTGTCCATCATCTGTTTGCTGCAGCTGTATATCCATCTGCTGTTTTTTATGGGGCCCTGGATCAGCAGGCTCTCGTCCTCCATGAGCCAGTCTCCGGTGCTCATGCCGTAGACCTCGGACGTGGAGGGGAAGATTATCCTAACTCCGTGTTCAGAGCACATCCGGACTATTTTGAGGTTCTGTTCGAAGTCCAGCTCGAAGGTCATAAGGGGGTTTGTTATGTAATAGGCCGGTTTGGCTATACCGGCCAGAGGTAGGACCACGTCGCTGTCGGCTATCTGTTTTTCGATCCAGCGATCCTCCTCGTAGAGATCTCCCAGTTTGATCGATAGTCTGGGGTTGTCCGAGCCTCTAAGGTTGTCGTCTCTCAGGTCGAAGGCCGTCACGGTCCAGTCGGTTTTCTCCAGAATCCTATCTATCAGGTGGGATCCTATGAAGCCGTTTGCTCCTAGCACGAATACGTTCATGTCTTTCCTCCGTCTTTAGTCTTGTCCCAGAAGGGCCCCTACGTTCAGGTTTTTTCTGGCGAAGTCCGGCCCGTCCATCTCGCTCTCTCCGTCCAGCTGAGCCCTCAGTACCCTGAGGTTTCCACGTCCTGTCGCCACGGTTAGGGGATCCAGCGACAGCACCTCGCCGGGTTTTCCCAGTGATGCCCCTTCCTGGGGTTTCCCCCACCAGATGAAGAGCTTCCTGCCTCTGTAGTCGGTGTAGGCTCCAGGATAAGGATGGGTCACGGCCCTTATGAGGTTGTATATCCTTCGGCTGTCGTTGGACCAGCGTATGATTCCGTCCTCGGGTCTTCTGCCTCCGAACTCGGTGGCCATGGTCTCGTCCTGAGCGGCTCCGACGACCCTGCCCGATTCCAGTTCAGGAAAGGTCCTTGCCACTATCTTCGCCGCCGCGTCGCATATCTTCATGAAGACTTCTTTGGCCCCATCGGTTTCCTCGATCCTGACGACCTCCTGGTCTATTACCTCGCCTCTGTCTACCTTGGAGGTCATGCGGTGGAGGGTCGCCCCTGTCTCTTTCTCCCCGTTCAGTATGGCCCAGTTGATACAGGCCCTTCCTCTGTAGCGGGGCAGCAGCGATCCGTGCATGTTGTAGGCTCCCAGTTTTGCGACCTTGAGGATCTTCTCCGGTATGATGTCGCGGTAATAAAAGGAAAAGATCAGCTTGGGTTTGAGTTTTTTTATCGTCTTTACGTTCTGCTGGTCCTTCAGATCCAGGTCGAGCAAGGGCTCTATCCCTCTGCTCCTGGCCAGCTCCGCCACCGATCGGAACCAGATTTCCTCGTCGGGGTCGTCGGTGTAGGTAACTACCGCCACCACGTTGGCTTCCATGTCGAACAGGGTCTCCAGGCAGCGGTATCCTACCTCGTTGTAGGCGAAGACCACTATAGCCGGTTTACTCATAGCTCTTCCTCCTCCTGATAGACCTGTCTGACGACGTAGCGAGGTCGCTGTCTTACCTCCTGGTAGACTCGGCCTATGTATTCTCCTCCTATGCCGACGGAGATCATGGTCACCCCCATCAGGAAGAAGTTTATCGCCATCAGGGTGAAGAGTCCCTCTGCCTCGGGACCTAAGACTATCCTCCTGAGGATCAGGAAGGCGGTGAAGAGCAGGCTCATGACCGCAACGGTCATGCCGGTAACCGTCACTGCCTGGAGGGGGGCGATGGAGAAGCCCGTCATCAGGTCGAAGTTAAGCCTTATCAACCTGAACAGGCCGTATTTGGATTCCCCTTTTGCCCTCTCCGAATGTCTAACCGTTATCTCCACCGGGTTTACGGCGAACTTCTGTCCCAGAGCCGGTATGAAGGTCGTGGTCTCTCGGCACTGCAATATGAGGTCCACGATACGCCTGTCGTAGCCTCTCAACATACATCCGTAGTCGTGAAGCCTGAGGCCTGTGATCCTGTTGGTCACGGCGTTCACTATTTTCGAGGCGGCCTTGCGGAACAAGGGGTCCTGCCTGAATTTCCTGATCGTGCCGACCACGTCGTGTCCTCTTTCCATGGCAGCCACTATTCGGGGTATCTCCTCAGGGGGGTTCTGTAGGTCGGCGTCCATGGTGATCACCATTTTCCCCCGGGAGATGGAGAACCCGGCGATTATGGCCATGTGCTGGCCGAAGTTGCCGTTCAGTTCTACAACCTTGACCCGATCCTCTCGTTTTTCCCTGAACTTAAGTGAGAGAGCAAGGGATCTGTCCCTGCTGCCGTCGTCCACCAGTATCAGCTCGTAGGATCTGGACAAGCTCTCCAGCACCGGGAGGACTCGCCTGAACAGCTCCGGCAGGGATTCCTCCTCGTTGTAGACGGGAACGACGACCGATAGCTCCGGGGTCATTTTAGATGAGACCTCAGAACGGATCGGACCCCTTTTACGACGTCGTCCACGTCGGCATCGCTCATGGCGGGAAACAGGGGGAGGGATACTATTCTGTCCGAGACGTATTCCGCCTCTTGGAAGTCGCCCCTCTTCCATCCATATCTGTCCCTGTAGTGGGAGAACAGATGCAAAGCCTGGTAGTGCAGAGCAGTGCCTATGTTGAGCTCCCTCATGGCCGCCATGAATCCGTCCCTGTCTATGTCGAGGACGTCCACGTCCACGAAGGGGGTGAATATGTGCCAGCTGTGGAGGGTGTCGTCCGATTGAGGCTGGGGCAATATCAACCCGGGTTGGTCCGATAGCTCGGTCATGTATTTGGCGACTATCTCACGTCTTCGGCGGTTGAATTGGTCGAGACTACGGAGCTGTCCTCTCCCTATGGCCGCCTGTATGTCCATCATGTTGGCCTTGTATCCCGGGAACAGGACGTCGTAGTGAGGGGTACCCTTTGCGGCGTAGCGGTTCCAGGCTCCCTTGCTCATTCCGTGCTGTCTCAGGACCGATATCCTCTCAGCCAGGTCCTCGTCGGAGGTGCATACCATACCGCCCTCTCCGGTGGTGATGTTTTTCGTAGGGTGAAAGCTGAACACCGAGCATCGTCTGGCCCCTCTGTCCGACCCTATCGGGCGTCCTCTGTAGAAAGCTCCCAGGCCGTGGGCCGCGTCCTCCACCACCGCCAGACCGTGTCTGGAGGCCAGATCCTCTATGGGATCCATGTCGCAGGGGCGTCCGGCGAAGTGGACCGGGACCAGGGCCTTGGTCCTCTCGTTGACGAGCTTTTCCATGAGTTCGGGCCTCACGTTCAGGGTCTTCGAGTCTATGTCCGCCAGTACCGGTTTAGCTCCGGTCCATATGGCGGCGTTGACCGTTGCCACGAAGGTCATTGGAGTGGTTATCACCTCGTCTCCCGGTCCGATCCCCAAGGCCAGAAAAGCCAGATGCAGCCCCGACGTGGCGGAGCTCACCGCCATGGCGTGGGTGGCCTCTACCTTCTCGGCGAACTCTTTCTCGAATTTCATCGTTTTCGGTCCGGTGGTCAGCCATCCGGATCTTATGGAGTCGCATACGTCCTCTATAGATGCCTCGTCCACGTCGGGACGGGCGAAGGGAAGAAAGGAATCTCTCATCTTTGTGCCTCCTCTGTCTTTCTGTTGGAAATCACGACGTTGTCGTCCTCCCAGTCGGTTCCCAGGACGTAGATCGGTTCTAGCCTGTCCTTCAGGGTGCCGTCGTAGCTCTCTTTTTTAGCGATCAGAAAAACCCTGTCGTCGCCGTTCCAGAGCCGGGTCAACTGGGGAAGGTCGATGAACCATCGGGGATCTCTTTCCCTGGATGCTCCGAAGGCCAGTTCACCCTCGTAGTCGACCAACACGTTTCTCCTCTCGAGGTAGAAGGTTATGCCCTGGAGGTATTGACCGTACTGAGCCATTACGTCTCCTTCCTCGATATGGGGCTTTATAAGCATCGCCAGGTCTCTGGCCGAGTTTATCCGATCGTACAGAGAGAATCCCGTCTTGAAGGACCCAGTCCATATTACCCCTGTCACGGCGAGGCATATAACGGTCTTTTCCATGTTTTTCCTGGAGGCGAAGATCCAGGCGGCAGCGGTTCCCAAAAGCAATATTATCCCTTTGTGGACCAGTTGACCAACCATGATATCACGGGGAAGGTCGTCCTGGAGAAAGGGATAGGCGATCAAGGCGGTTCCCAGAGGGACCGTTATCGTGGAGGTCCAGGCCAGGGCGATCTTTAGGGATCTCAGATTCCCCTTTTTATTCCACGAGATAGCTCTGACGCTTATCAGTATAGCCAGAGGCGGAAGGGCCGGCACCATGTAGGGCACCAGTTTGGAGCTCGAGGCGGAGAAAAATAGGAACACGAAGACGAACCAGCAGATCATCAGAGCTGTCAGGTCGTTTTCTTCCATCGATTTTTTTCTCGAGGGCACCAGGAAGCCCGTCCATGGTACGGTCGCCAGTATCAGTATGGGGATGAAGTACCAGAAGGGCTCGTATCTGTGGTGAAGCCTGGTCGTGTATCTCAGGAAATGCTCCTGGATAAAGAAAAAATGAAAGAAATCTGGATTTGCGTCGCAGACCGCTTTGAACCACGGAACGGTTACCGCCAGAAAGAGGGCTATTCCCGGGAGGTACAGAGAATAGGTCACGATGGACCATCTTCTGGTCCACATTATGTACATGAATATGGCACCGCAGGGAAGGACTATGCCTACGAGCCCTTTAGTCAGCACCGCCGCCCCCATGGCCAGATAGAACAGTATCAACCACCGTCTGTTTCCTCGAAGGGCGAGTACGAACCCGGTCATGGCAAGGGTAACGAAGGCGCCCAGAGGCATGTCGGTCAGGTTGATCTGAGCCGTTGCGTAGTAGAGCAGCGAGGAGGACAAAATCGTCCCTGCCAGTAAACCGCTTTTTTTGCCGTAGAGCTTCGATCCAATAACGTAGGTCGATAGGACCCCCAGAACCCCGAGCAGGGCCGGCCAGAACCGAGAGGCGAATTCGTTTTGGCCGAAAAAGGAGAAGGCCGATGCCGTCAGCCAGTAATGTAGCACCGGCTTCTCGAAATATAGCACCCCGTTGAGTCTGGGGGTGACGTAGTCTCCCGACTCGATCATCTCCCTGGGGATCTCGCTGTAGCGCCCCTCGTCGGGTTCCAGAAGGCCGTGTCCTCCCAGAAGAGAGAAGAACATAACCCCGGAAAGTATGAAAAGGAGTATCCCGTTTTTCACGTCAGATTTGAACATAGAATATCATTCCCCCAACCACCGTTTCAGCTGTTTTATATCCCCGTGTATAATGGAAAAGACGGCCTCGGCGATAATATACGGTCTCGAGGTTTTTTGCAATTTTCGACGATCCGAGGGGAGAGGAGTTGTCCGATGGATAGACTCGGTTTTGTATTGATACTCGGTTCGGCCTTAACCAATGCCGCCGGTAGCTCTATGATGAAGGCGGGTTTCGGCCGAAGAGGGGATCTTATGGACTACGGGGCCTTGAGGGCTTTGATTCAGATAGTCTCGAACCCTTGGGCTATAGCGGGCGTGTTGCTTTTCGGGGTTTCCTTTATCTTCATGAGCGCAGCCCTTTCCAGGGTAGACCTGTCCGTGGCATATCCTATGATGTCCGCCATGGTCTACGTTCTGGTTTTGGCCGTGTCGGTGTTTTGGTTTGGCGAGTCGATGGGAGTATCGAAGCTTTTGGGTATAGGGGCCATCCTTTTCGGTGTGGCCGCCCTTTCGGTAGGTGGCTGATTTGAGCTGGTCGAAGCTGAGGGCGGCCGTCGGGAGATGTCGCGAATGCCCCCTTTGGGAGACGAGGAACAACGCGGTGTTCGGAGAGGGCCCGGAGGACAGCCCTGTCCTGTTGGTGGGAGAGGCCCCAGGTGCGGAGGAGGACTCTTCTGGGCGACCTTTCGTGGGTCGTTCCGGCCGTTTCCTCACCGATCTCATGGCCGAGGCGGGACTTAGACGGGAGGATCTGTTTATATCCAACGTCGTCCACTGTCGTCCTCCGGGGAATAGAAACCCTAAAAAAGGGGAGATCAGGGCCTGTCTCCATTGGCTGGAGGATATCGTAGCCCTTCTCCGGCCGCAGGTGGTGGTGACGGTGGGGAACGTCCCCTCCCGGACGATCATCGACACAAAAGAGGGGATTTCGACCCTGAGAGGTCGCTTTCACCATGGCAGATTGGGCGGTATGGATCTGACAATCAGGCCCATATTCCACCCCGCCTATCTGTTGCGCAATCGTTCCAGAGAGGTAGGGAGTCCGGTCAGCTCCACTCTTGAGGATCTGAGGACTCTAGTCGGTTTCGTGAAAACAACAAGTTGAACAGGAGGTATCACCATGGAGATGGAGAACAAGGTAGTGGAGACCATTTTTGCAAGGAGGAGCATCAGGAGCTACGAGGACAGACCGGTGGAGGACGATAAGGTAGATATCCTGGTTCGCTGTGCCGCCGCGGCTCCCAGTGCAGGAAACGGCAGGCCGACCCATTTCGTGGTTATAAAGGACAGAGGGACACTGGAGGAGTTGTCGAAAGTTCACCCCTACGGTGCCATGCTTGCCAAGGCACCTCTGGTCGTTGCGATCTGTGCCGAGACGGAGAAGACAGACCTGTCCCGTCGCTACTGGGAGCAGGACTGTGCCGCCGCCATGGAGAACCTGTTGATAGGCGCACAGGCCCTGGGGCTGGGGGCGGTTTGGCTGGGGGTATGTCATCTTTCCGACGGAGGTGCCCGGATCCAGGAGATGCTGGGGGTCCCGGGCAACGTGCCGGTAATGGGACTGGCCTCCGTGGGCTATCCCGCCGAGAACAAGAGGCCCCATAGCGGCGATCCGGGAGACAGGCTTCACCTGGAACGGTGGTAGGGCCATGAACCTGCTCGAGGTGGTCAGGCATATAGAGGCGGACGTCCTCTACGGAGACGATCTGCTGGAGGGGTTGGAGGTCGAGAGGGTCTACGGCGCTGACCTGATGAGCGATGTCCTGGCCTTCGCCGTCCCGGGATCGCTTCTGCTGACCGGCCTGACCAACATACAGATAGTCAGGACCGCCCAGATGCTGGACATTCCAGCGGTAGTTTTCGTCAGGGGAAAGTATCCACAGAAAGAGGCTGTGGAGCTGGCTTCCTCTCTGAATATGCCCGTTTTGCTCTCCTACAAGAGCATGTTCGAGACCTGTGGAATCCTCTTCAGGGAGGGGATGTTGCCCTGCGAGATAGAGAGGCGATGTCCCAGATGACGGAGGTCTACGTCGAGGAATACGTCGTCAAGGGCGACAGCTTTCTGGAGGTCGGAGAGGCCTCTACGAAGCTGAAGGGTACTCTGAAGATGCTGGGCATACCGTCGGACGTCACGAGGCGGGCATCAGTGGTGGTCTACGAGGCGGAGATGAACGTGATGATCCACGCCGGAGGAGGAGTCATAAAGGCCTCCATCTCCTCGGATAGCCTGGTGATAGAGGCGGTGGATCACGGTCCAGGGATCGCCGACGTCGATCTGGCCATGCAGGAAGGCTACTCCACCGCCTCGGACAGGATCAGAGAGCTCGGGTTCGGGGCGGGGATGGGCTTGCCCAACATAAAGAGAAACTCGGATGAACTCGACATAGAGACGGCTCTCGGAGAGGGAACCACCCTGAGGGCCACCTTGCGTTTCGAGAGAGGGTGATGTGGTGACTACCGGCATCAAGGTTCAGCTTTCCGCCTGCAGGGGATGTGCCAGATGTATCAAGGTTTGCCCCACCGAGGCTATGAGGGTGCTGGACGGAAAGGTCATGATCATTCCGGAACTATGCGTCGACTGCGGCGAATGCATCAGAAAGTGCGAGGATAGGGCCATCTTGATCAACGAGGACAACTGGAGGCTCCTGGCCAGCCAGGACAGCACCCTTATTGCGGCGGATCCGGCCTTCTACGTTCAGACCAGAGGCTACAATTGTCCAGAGGTGTTCAGCTCCAGGTTGAAAGAGGCGGGGCTGGAGGACATAACTCCCTGGACGTCCCTGGCCTTCGACGTCACGGCCTACGCCATCGCCAAGGAAATAGAGAAGAGGGGACCGGAGGGGCTCCCTCTCATATCGACCTACTGTCCGTCGGTCATAAGGCTGATACAGATAAACTATCCCGAACTGGTCGGTCGCTTCGTGTCGGTCGACTCTCCTTTGGAGACGGCGGTCTCCCTCTGGCGGGAGGATACGGGACGAGGAGATGACGTCACCCTCATAGCTCCCTGTCCCGCTAAGGTGGCCCTGGTCAGGTCCCCGGAGGGACGTTCGAAGAGCTCGATGAAATACGCCGTTTCCATACAGAACGTCGTCAGGGATCTCCTGGCCGGTGGGGTCGAGGTAGATCAACCGGTGGAGCCCTGTGGCGGCGATCTCCGCTATCTCCTGTGGTCCTTAAGAGGAGGGGAAGCTAAGCACGTCGCGGCCTTTTGCGATAGGCCTATAAGGACCATCTCCGTCGCAGGACTCAGAAACACGATGGATCTCCTCAGGGAGTTGGAGCTCGGAAGGCTGGAGGGGGTCGACTACATAGAGTGTCGTGCCTGCGATCTCGGCTGTATCGGCGGAGTCGGCAACCTGGAATCCCGTTTTCTGACCCATCTCAGGCTGGACCACATAGACGTGGAATGGTCCATGACGGATCAGGAGTCCGAGGCGGTGAGTCGATGGTACGAGAGCGGAATATGGAAGCTATCGGCCCCCCTCAAGGCGAGACAGAGGCTTCCTCTGGACCAGGATCTGGGACAGGCCATGGTGAGGCTGAGGGAGATGAACCAGATCTATGCCGAGCTGCCTCATATAGACTGCGGATCCTGTGGGCGTCCGTCCTGCAAGGCCCTTGCCGAGGACGTGGTCAGAGGGAACGGAGAGGCCACGGACTGCATATTCAAGCTCAGGGAGAGGATCTACGAACTGGCTCGGGAGGTGGCGGAGCTATCGTCCCGTTCGCCTCATGCCTTTAACAGAAAGAGGTGATCCACTTTGAAGGTGGAGGAACTGGTGGAGAGTTTGGGCTTGACCGTCCTGACCGCCGGAGACGTTCAGGCGGATGTCTCCGGAATGGTCGTAGGCGATCTCTTGAGTTTCGTCATGGCGAAAGGACAGCCCGGCTGGGGATGGATAACCATACATTCCCACGTGAACGTGGCGGCCGTGGCGGTGCTCAGGGATATGCCCCTGGTGATAGTGGCGGCGGGCCGTCCCGTCGACGAAGACCTGGTGGCCCGATGCGATGCCGAGGGGATAACCCTGGCTAAGACGGAGATGTCCGCCTATGGCCTGTGCGGCAGGATATACGGCATGGGTCTCGTCGAGGGGGAGTGACCTTGAAGCCCTTCGTCGTCGATCTGCATCTCCATACCGTCCTGTCCCCCTGCGGAGAGTTGGAGATGGGGGCTCCCGAGATAGTTAGCAGAGCGGTCGATAGGGGCATAGATTTACTGGCGGTGACCGACCACAATAGCTGTCTCAACTACCCGGCTCTGGCGGGGGCGGCGGAAGGGCAGCCCATAAGGATAATCCCGGGCATGGAGATCCAGTCGGCCGAGGACGTGCACGTGGTGGCCCTGTTCGGCGATTATGGCTCGGCCCTGCTCTGTCAGGAGTGGGTCTGGGAGACCCTGCCCGACGTCCCCAACAGAGAGGACGTTTTCGGGTATCAGGTCGTAATAGACCGGAATAACGAGGTGGTCGATATGGTCTCCACGCTCTTGATACAGGGAACGGATCGTTCGGTGGATCGTGTTGTAGATCGGGTGCATGAGTTGGGGGGGGTGGCCATACTGGCCCACGTGGACAGACCGGCCTTTTCCTATCCCGCCGTATTGGGGTTCGTCCCAGATAGTCTCCCGGTGGACGGGCTGGAGCTTTCCCCCAGGGTAACGGCGGACGAGATCGGCCTTTGGAGGGAGAGCTATCCCGACCGAACTTTTCTCAGGTCGTCCGATTCCCATAGGCTGGAGGAGATATCGAAGGATCGCTGTTCACTGATGTTTCTGGAGGAGCCAACCTTCGACGAGATCGCCCTGGCCCTTAGAGGAGAGGGCGGGCGGTCTGTTCTCATATGACGGAAGGAGGAAATCTCCATGCTTGACGATCTGTCCCTTCACATATTGGACATAGCTGAGAACAGCGTAGGAGCCGGAGCCCGTAACGTCACGGTAGACCTCATAGAGGATCGAGCTGGCGGCTGGCTTACCCTTTCGGTGGAGGACGACGGCAGAGGGATGGACGAGGAGACCTGTGCCAAGGTGGTGGATCCCTTCTACACCACCAGGACCACCAGAAAGGTAGGGCTGGGGATCCCCTTTCTACGTCAGTCGGCGGAGCTGTGCGGCGGGTCTCTGGAACTGTCCTCTACTCTAGGAGTCGGTACCTCCCTGAAGGCCTCCTTTCGGTTGGACTCCATAGACCTTCCTCCGATGGGAGACGTTCCCTCCTCGATCGTGACCTTGTTGATGTCGGCTCCGACGGTTCGTTGGATATATCGTCACGAGATAGACGGCAGGGTCTTCTTGCTGGATAGCGTTGAGATCCTGGAGATCCTGGGAGATCCAGAGGCTCTGAGGGACCCCAACATCGCGCTGTGGCTGAAGGATTATATGGCTGAGAACGTCGGATCGATCGAGAAAACTTTACCCGAATAGCCGTTATTTTTGATATACTTGGCCGATATGACCGTAAGATATAGAAAGGACGTGTCTCGATGAAAAATCCCCTGGACATCGCCCGTTCCGTATGCGATTCAGCCAAGACCAAGGCAGCCTGGTCCGTCCCCCAAATGATGGTTCTGGGAGGACTGGCCGGAGCCTACGTCGCCTTCGGGGGCTGGGCGATGACCGTGACCACCTTCGACTTGGCCTCGGTCGGGGTCGCCAAGGTGATCGGAGGATCGGTCTTCAGCATAGGTCTTATTCTGGTGGTGTTGGCCGGCGCAGAGCTCTTCACCGGAAATTGCGTCATGCCTCTGGCAGTCATGGCTGGCCGACTTCCCATGAGGGATGTGTTGAGAAACTGGTTTTGGGTGTATCTGGCCAACCTACTGGGGGCTGTCTTGGTGGCGGTTCTCGTGTATAATACTGGACTGTGGCGAGGTGATATAGGAGCCAAGGCTCTGGCCATCGCTGCGGGAAAGATGGGCCTTTCCTGGTGGGAGGCTTTCTTTCGGGGCATTCTGTGCAACTGGATAGTGGTCTTGGCGGTGTGGCTCTCCATGAGCTCCGAGACGGTGATAGGAAAGATATGGGCCATCTACTTTCCCATAATGGTCTTCGTGGCCTCCGGATTCGAGCACTCGATCGCCAATATGTACTTCATGGCTATGGGGCTTCTCCTGAAGGGAGATCCCTCGGTAGTCGCAGCTGCGGCTCTTCCTGCCGGTGACCTCGGAGCTGTCAGTCTCTGGGGATATTTCAATAACCTGATACCGGTCACTGCCGGCAACATCGTAGGAGGAGCTCTCTTCGTGGCGGTCCTTTATTTCTCGGTATTTAAATCCAATCTTGTCTCGCGGTGAGGGTCCGAGGGGGACCTTCATCTCGGGGCATTTACCTCCAATCTCTTCGCGACACGGGGCGGCGGCGGTGGCGGGACTTTCCCGTCACCGCCGTTGTCCTTCGTGATAAAATGAATCGGTTCTGCGACGAAAGATCTTTCGTCGCGTAAAGACGGGGTTCTCAAATTTACCCCTACGGAGGTTTTTTAATGGAAGAACAGACTCTTTTCGGAAAGATAATCCGTCATCCACTGGTGGAGGAGATCAAGAGGAGCTATCTGGATTACGCCATGAGCGTCATAGTCGGGAGAGCTCTTCCCGACGCCAGGGACGGATTGAAGCCGGTGCAGAGGCGTATCCTCTTCGCCATGCAGGAACTGGGCCTCAGACACAATCAATCTTATAAGAAGTCCGCCAGGGTGGTCGGAGAGACCATGGGTAAATACCATCCTCACGGCGACTCGGCCATATACGATACCATGGTTCGTCTGGCCCAGAATTTCAGTATGCGTTATACCCTGGTCGACGGACAGGGCAACTTCGGCTCCATCGACGGAGACAGCGCCGCCGCCATGAGATACACCGAGGCCAGGCTCCAGGAGCTGGGAGAGCTTATGCTTCAGGATATCGACGAGGATACGGTGGAGTGGGGTCCCAACTTCGACGAATCCCTGAAGGAACCGATGGTGCTGCCCTCCCAGGTCCCCAACCTTCTGGTTAACGGCAGCACCGGCATCGCCGTCGGTATGGCCACCAATATGCCTCCCCACAACCTTGGAGAGGTCGTCGACGCCATATGCTATCTCATAGAGGCTGGAGATCAGGCCGAGTTCGGCGAGCTGATGGCCCGTATGCCCGGTCCGGATTTTCCCACAGGAGGGATCATCCTCGGAAAGGACGGCATAATAGACGCCTATCGCACCGGTCGAGGCCGCCTGGTGGTGCAGGGATTGGTGCACGTGGAGGAAGGCAAGAGGGGTAAGAGCAGCGTCGTCATAACAGAGATCCCCTATATGGTCAACAAGACCACCATGATAGAGACTATAGCCTCCTGCGTTCAGAACAAAACCATAGACGGAGTTACCGACATCAGGGACGAGTCGGACCGAAAGGGACTCAGGGTCGTGCTAGAGGTCTCCAGGGACGTCGATCCCGAGCTCGTAATAAGACAGCTCTACAGGAGGAGCCAGCTCCAGAACACCTTCGGGGTGATAAACCTCGCCCTGGTGGACGGCCGGCCGGTGGAGCTTTCTCTGACCGATATGCTCAACGTCTTCCTGGGGCACAGAAGGACCGTCGTCAGACGGAGAACCGAGTTCCGGCTGAAGAAGGCCGAGGCCAGAGCCCATATACTGGAGGGGCTGGTTAAGGCCCTGGACGTGATAGACAGGGTCATAGCCCTTATCAGGGGCTCGGACAACGCCGCTTTAGCCAAGGAACGTCTCGTAGCTGAACTGGACTTCACCGAGATCCAGGCTCAGGCCATCCTGGACATGAAGCTTCAAAGGCTCACCGGACTCGAGAGGGATAAGCTCAACGACGAATTCGCCGGGCTTCTGGCCGACATCCAGAGATATCGCTCGATCCTGGACAGCGAGAAGGTCCTGGACGGCGTCATAGTGGAGGAATTGGTCGCCTTGAAGGGCAAATACGGCGACGATCGCAGGACCAAGATAGTGGATAGGGTAGGTCAGGACTGCTCCGACGAGGATCTCATTCCCAGGGAGGACATCGTGGTAATGCTCTCCAGAGACGGCTATCTGCGCAGGGTTCCCCTAGAGGACTACTCGCTTCAGGCTAAGGGAGGCAAGGGCCGTAGAGGTGCCAGGCTCAGGGAGGAGGACGAGGTGTCGCTCATGGGAGTGAGCACCACTCACGACGACATCTTCCTATTCACCACCAAGGGCAGGGTGTTCGCCATAAAGGGATACATCATATCGGAGAGCAGGACCGGCAAGGGCAAGCTCATCGGCAAATATATCTCCCTGGAGAACGACGAGAGGGTCGTCAGTATGAAGACTCGCAGAGGTCAGGAAGCCGGTTTCCTCTTCTTCCTTACGAGAAGGGGCATAGCTAAGAGGCTTCCCTCCTCTGAACTGGATAACCTTACCAGGGCAGGCCGCAGGGTGGTAACCCTCGACGAGGGAGACGAGATAGCCCAGATCCTTCCCACCTCCGGAATGGACGACCTTCTTCTGGTCTCCGCCATGGGGCAGGCTCTGAGGGTCTCGGAGGACGAGTTCCGTCCCATGGGCAGATCCGCCAGAGGAGTCAAAGCGATGAGGCTCAAAGACGGAGACAGGATAATAAGCGGCGAGGTCGTCACGGAGGACCGTCGTCCCATTCTGGTCAGCGAGACCGGCATAGGGAAGAGGACGAACTTCGAGGACTTCACCGTCCACCACAGGGGTGGAGGAGGCATGAAGGTCATGACGATCAACTCCAGGACCGGACTGCTCGCGGCCGCTACGTCCGTCTCAGAGGACGACGAGATCATAGTAATGACCGCCAAGGGCCGCATGATTCGAGTGGCCGCTAAAGAGATCAGGGTGCTCGGTCGTACCGCAGCGGGGTCGATAGTTGTCCGTCTGGACGGAGGAGACTCGGTGGTGGACCTGAGCGTGGTTAATATGGACGGAGAGGATCTGGAATGAGGTTCGCCAAGGACGGTTACGCCACGATAGCTCTGGCCTGGGGTGCGGTAGCGGCTGGTATGGTTCTGTGGGTTCCGTCTCTTATACTGTTGTTGCCTGTGGCCGCTCTGGTGTTGTGGTTTTTCAGGGATCCCGAGAGGGTCCCCGAATGCGGTCCGGAGGGATGGGTCTCCCCTGCGGACGGAGAGGTCGTGGAGATACTTTCTGTGAACCATCCCTATACCGGTCCCGCCACCAAGGTCGGCATATTCATGAATCCTCTCAGCGTACACGTAAACAGGATTCCCCGGGCCGGTACGGTGGAGTACATGAAATACGTCCCGGGGAAAAAATGGATGGCCTTCGCCGACAAGGCCTCGGAGGACAACGAAAGATTCTACCTCGGGTTCCACACCGACTGCGGCCCATCCATGGTGGTCCAGATAGCCGGTTTTCTGGCGAGACGGATAGTCTCCAGGACCAGGAGAGGATGTAGATACGATAGAGGTCAGCGTTTTGGCATGATTAAGTTGGGCTCTAAAGTTGACGTCTATCTTCCCGAAGGTGTACAGTTAAAGACATCTGTCGGACAAAAGGTTTTCGCCGGCAAAACCTGTATAGGAGTGTGTCGCCATGAGAGGACCGATTAAGCTGAAGGGCCACGATATTCACTGGAGGGCCTATATCCCCAACATGATAACCAGCGGGAACCTGCTCTGCGGCATGTTGTCTTTGATATTGACCATGAAGGGACAGTATTTCCCCGCGGCCTGGCTGGTCGCCTTTGCCGTCTTCTTCGACTTCATGGACGGGAAGGTCGCCAGGATGTTGGGGGTCAGCAGCGCGTTCGGGGTCGAGTTCGACAGCCTCGGCGACGTCGTGAGTTTCGGCGTGGCTCCGGCCATTCTGGTCTACTCGACGACCCTATCCTCCGTTCCCGGAGTCGGAGGCGCTTTGGTGGCGGTCTTCTTCACCCTCTGCGGAGCGCTCCGTCTCGCCCGGTTCAACGTCGTTCACGTTCCCGGCCCCTTTCAGGGACTTCCCATACCGGCGGGAGGCCTCTTTCTGGCTTCCTGGGCCATCGCCGGAATATCTCTTCCTCCGGCCATAATGGCGGCTATGGTGGCTTTGGCCGGAGCTCTGATGATCTCCACCGTTTCCTACAGCAACCTGAAGGGTCTTAAAAGGGGCGGGGTGGATCGAAGGAGGATGCTGTTCCTGAAGGTCCTGGTGGCCACGGTTGTGTTCCTCCTCAAGGAAAAGGCCCTCTTGGCCCTGATATCGGTCTATATAATAAGCGGGCTTATCCGCTTCGACTGGCAGGCCTGGCTGTCTATAGCGGAAGAGGACTCTGTGGAATACGACGGAGATTAAGCGTAGAGTCTGTAGTCTTTAGTCGGGAGAGGAGGGAGTCCTTCTCTCCCGTTTTCTCGTTTTAGGGAGGTGTCTAGTCGATGAGCGGTTCCCATGTGGATGCGTCTGGATGTTACGGCGATCGTTCCGTCCGGATCGATGTTCTCGAGTCCCCTGAGGGGAGCCTTTGGGTGGTCTGTCTCTTCCACGGTGTCTACGGAGTGGCGTCTCTGGAGGAGGGCAACAAATACGGAGAGCTTGCCAGGAGGTTGTCGGAACGGGGAATAACGACCTGTCTGGTCGAGACCAGCAGGGACGTGAGAAACAGATCAGATTTTCCCGACCGGACCGATTGGGCTGTCGCCGCTTTTGCTGGAAAAAAATACGGCCAGGAGCTTTTCGACCATATGTCGGGGCTAAGCAAGGTTTCCGAGATATTTCCCGATGGAAGGATCTGCCTCTGGGGGTTTTCTCTCGGTGGAATAGACTCTCTCATGATCGCAGGAGGTGTGGTGGAGCCGGTTTCCGATCTCGGCTTAGACGTGCCCCCCGTCCCATTGGATCGTATAGGGGCCTTGGTCATCTCCGGCAGCGGCGACACCCTGAGGTCCGACAGTTCCATAAAGACATCCTTGCCTGTACTGAGCTCCATCTGTGAGGCCGAGGTCCTAAGGGAGGCCTGCCGAAACGTGGAAGTTTCCTCTGTGGATTTCTTTTACGGAAGCGAGGACGATACCTTCGACGAGCCCTCCTGCCGGAGGCTTTTCGATCTGATACCGGTCTCCAATAGGCACTTTACCGTTATCGACGGGGCCGATCACCCCTTCAGGAGTTTAGATGGAATTTCCTCTACCAAACCTCTGGATCTTATGGTGGAGACCGTTTCGTCTCATCTCCAGGGCCATCCTGGCGACTGGCCCAGATAGCCCAGTATATCGGGCCCCCATACGAGAGCTGCCATGAAACCGGCGGTCAGAAAGGGAGCGAGGGGAACCGAGTCCTTTCTTGCCGCCTTTTTCAACAGTACCAGAAGCACAGCGAAAAGCCCGCCTATCATAAACCCCAGATAGGTGGCTATCAAGGCCATCTTCCATCCGAGAAGAGCTCCCGCTCCCCCCATCAAAGTGGCGTCTCCCCAGCCCATGCCGCCTCTGCTCAATATCACTATGATCGCTATGATCCCCGCGGCGGCGGCGGCGCCGATAGCCCCGTCCAGCAGGGCTTCCGTTCCTCCGAAGATCCGAAGGAGCGCTCCCGCCACAGCTATGGACCCTACCAGGTGGTCGTAGATGTAGCCCGACTGGAGGTCCGTCATGGCGTTGAGTATCATCAGCCATCCTCCTGTCATAGCCCCGACTCCTGCCGGAGACGGTCCCCAGATATAGAGGGCTACCGCCGACCATAGGGAGTAAAGCAGCTCCACGATGGGATATCTCACGGATATGGCGTTTTTACAGTATCTACACTTTCCTCTGGATGCTATCCAGGAGATCAGAGGTATCAGGTCCAGGGCCTGCAAGGTTCGACCGCAGCTGGGGCAGCTGGATCTCTCCGAACCCCACCAGGGTCTATCCGAGACGGTTCTTTCGGCGACGACGTTGAAAAAAGATCCCGCCACCGCACCTATCACCGCTCCTATGGCCGCCAGGGTATAGTTGGGAAGCGACATGTGTGGTTCATCCTTTCCGGTCTATTTCTAAACTTTCTTTCTTGTGTTTGCTCCTTTATCTTGCCATAATAACCTTAGAGACCGAGCTTGGAAAGCGTCGATCCGTCGGCGGCAGGAAGGAGGAGATCCATATGAAGAAGATACTGGTAGCAGTGGACCTCAGCGATCTCTCTGAGGGGTTGGTCCGTTACGGTTACGAGATGGCGGCTATGATGGATGCCGATATAGGTTTTATCCACATAGTGCCCCATCCCACATTATGGAAGGGCTACGAGCCTTGGCTCCCGCCTCAGTTTGGCCAGGAGATACTGGAGATAGCGGAGAAAAAGCTGAGACGGTACATAAAATCCGCCTGCAGCGGTGACTGCAATGCCTGTATAGGCTACGACCCGGCAAGGATACACGTAATAGTTAAGGAGGGCAATCCCGCTACCTCCATAATAGACCTGGCCAAGGACAAGGATATAGATCTGATAATAATGGGGCACAGAGGGCAGTCGGCGTTAGAGTGGTTCCTTGTCGGCAGCACCGCTACCTCGGTGGCCAGATATTCCCACTGTTCCGTGCTGATATATCGTCCTCCTATGGAGGACGAGGAAGAAGAGGAACCATCGGAGGAGAATTGAGACGAGGTTCAACGATATTCAAACAGGTCGAATGTCCTCTCTTTTGCTCCATGTCGGGACTATAAAAATCTGATACAATTGATCCATGTTCTTGAAAGGGGAGATTCGTGGTGAACGTAAAGGTCGTGGACCACATCGGAATAGCGGTTAAGAGCATAGAGGAATCCCTCAAGTTCTGGGAGGAAAGTCTCGGGATCCACTGTCATGGAGTGGAGGAGGTCGCAGAGCAAAAGGTCAAGACCGCCTTCCTTCCCATCGAGGATACGGAGATAGAGCTCCTGGAAGGGACCTCGGAGGACAGCCCGGTCTCCAAGTTCATAGAGAAGAAGGGCGAGGGGATCCACCATATGGCTATCAGGGTGGACGATCTCGAGAAAGCCTTGGCCGAGCTGAAGGAAAAGGGTGTTCGCCTGATAGACGAGACCCCCAGAATCGGAGCCGGCGGCGCAAAGATAGCCTTCGTTCATCCCAAGGCCAGTGGTGGCGTCTTGCTGGAGCTCTGCGAGAGAAGCTGACACTGCGTCTTATAGACGACCTAGAGTCGACAAAAGAGCCGAACCCTTTAAAGGGATCGGCTCTTTTATGCTTTTTAAACCCCTCTGTTGTCGCCCCAGGTTCTGCGGAAGGTGAACTCGTAAACCGCTTTCCTCTCCCTCTGTGCCACCTCGGCCTCCTGTAGATCCTCCGGAAGCGAGGATACCTCTCCGGGGTAACCGATGGCTATGGCAGTGACCGGGGTGTAGTCCTCAGGTATGTCGTAGGTCTCCTTGATTTTGTCTCCGTCGAAACCGGCCATCGGATGGGCGAACAGGCCCTTGGACGTGGCCTCGAGTATTAGGTTTTCCACCGCCATACCGACGTCGTGCCAGGCCCACAGGTTGTCCCTGCCGCTGGCGAATTTTTCCGCCGCCACGGCTATAACCAACACCGGTGCCTCCGAGGCCCATCTGACGTTGCCCGGTACCAGACAGTCCAACATGGTCTGAAACTCCTCAGGGTCCTCTTTAGTGGCGTAGATAAAAGTCCAGGGCTGCTCGTTGAAACAAGACGGCGCCCATCGGGCGGCCTCGAAAAAGGACAGGACTATCTCCTTCCCAGGAATCCTGGAAGAAAAGGCCCTGGGGCTCCATCGTCTGACCAAAAGGTCGTTTATAGGGTAGTTTGTTCTCGCTTTTTTTTCCATGGCTCACCCTCCTCCGCCACTATATAATATACTCAAACAACCGGTTTTACAAATTGCATATTCGTCATCATTTTCCGACGCAGAATCGAGAGAAGACGAGGTCGAGCAATGCCTCGTCGTCCTGGAGTCCTAAGAGCCTCTCCAGGGCCGATCGGGCCTCCTTGATGCTCGATGCGGCCAGGGTCTGATCGGAGTAGGAGTCCAGGGCTCCCTTCCCGTCCTTAAGGGATTCGATGGCGCCTCTTATCTCCTCCACCTGTCTGGCAGTTGCGTTGAGCCCCGCGTCGAGAGTTCCCGTCCCCGATACCAGGTCCACTATGGCCTCCTTCAGCTCGTCGAGGCCCCGTTTTTCCTGTGCCGATATCCGTATTATCCAGGATTCCGGCAGGAGTTCCGCTATATCCGTCTCGTCGAAGGCCTTGGGGAGATCGGATTTGTTCAGTGCTACTATGTGAGGTTTTCCCGACAGTTTTTCTGTCAGAGACCTGTCCGGTATCTTCAGGGGCTCGCTGCCGTCCAGTATCCATAGGACGACGTCCGACTCGTCTATCGCCTTGGCCGTCCTCTCTATTCCCATGGCCTCGACCTCGTCGGACGGGGTTTCCCTGAGCCCTGCCGTATCCATCAATCTCAGAGGAATGCCCTTGTGGGTGAAGACCTCCTCTATCACGTCTCTGGTCGTTCCCGGTATGGAGGTCACTATGGCCCTGCTCTCCCTGAGCAGGGCATTGAGAAGGGAGGATTTCCCGACGTTGGGACACCCGACCAAGGCTACCCTTATACCCTCTCTCAGGAGGTATCCGGTTGTACAGCGATCCAGCAGGTCTCCCAGATCCTGAATGAGTGTCTCCATCCTGTCGGAGACATCCTGATCCTCTATGTAGGGAACGTCCTCCTCGGGAAAGTCTATGCCTACCTCCAGTTCGGCGGACAACCCCAGCAACTCGTCGTATATCTCTCTGACGAACCGGGATAGCTCCCCTTGGAGTGTCCTGTTGGCCGCCCTCAACGCCTCGTTGCTGCGGGCGTGGATTATGCCGTTTACCGCCTCTGCCTGGGACAGGTCCAGTCGGCCGTTTTCGTAGGCTCTTCTGGTAAACTCTCCGGGGTCGGCGTGACGGCAGCCTTTCTGGAGACATCTCTCGAGACATCTCTGTGCCACCAGGCTTCCTCCATGGCAGTGTATCTCCGCCAGGTCCTCGCCGGTGTAGCTCTTAGGAGCCTGAAAGAGGACGATCAACACCTGATCGATGGAATCTCCGCTCTCGTCCAGGAGCGATCCGTTGTACATGATCCTGTACTTTATCTTCTCCGGCGGGGTGAAGGTCCTTACGAGGGACCCGGCGAAGTCGAAGGCATCGGGGCCGGACATCCGAATTATCGAGATGCCCGCATCCCCCCATGCCGTGGAGATTGCTGCTATGGTGTCTCCGAACATGGCGACCTCCTCGTGTTACCCTTTCTCGTTCAGTAGCTCCCTCATGGCCTCTCCCATGGCCTTGATCCCTCGGTCGGTCTCCTCCGGCGAGGCGAAGGTGAAGCACATCCTGAAGCTGTGTTCGCCTCCTCCGTTGGGGAAGAACGGTGCGCCGCATACGAAGGCGACCTTTTTCTCCAGACACCTCTGGAAGAGGTCTTCCGCCCTTATGTTGGGGGTGGTGAGCCAGTAGAAGAAGCCTCCTTTGGGGGTAATGTACTCGACCTCTCCCTTGGGAAGATATTTTGCGAAAGCCGCTTCCATTGCGTCTCTTTTCGTCCTGTAGTGGGACACTATCTTGGGCAAAAAGGCGTCGAGGTTGCCCGACTGGCAGTACTTGTAGACCAGCGCCTGGGCCACCACGCTGGTGCAGGTGTCCACGCCCTGTTTGAATACGGTCATGGTTCTTATGAGATCCTTGGGGCCTATCGCCCAGGCTACCCTGGTTCCAGGGGCCAGTATCTTGGAGAAAGACCCGGCGTAGAGGACCAACCCGGCGTCGTCCAGTGAGTAGAGGGTGGGCAGTTCGTCTCCCTCGAATCTGACGCAGCCGTAGGGGTCGTCCTCGAGGATTAAGAGTCCCTTCTTCTTGGCGACGGCGACCAGCTCTTTCCTCCTCTCCAGCGACAGGGTGCAGCCCAGGGGGTTGTGGAAGTTGGGTATGGTGTAGATGAACTTAACCTTCTTGCCCTCCGCCCTGGCCTGGTCCACTGCGTCGGATATTTTGCCTACCAGCATTCCGTTCTCGTCGCAGGGTATGGTAAGGAAGTTCGCCCCCTGGTTGTACATGTTTATGGTGTTGCCCAGGAACGAAGTCTCCTCGCAGACGATGTAGTCTCCTCTGTCCACCGTGGCCCTGGTGAGGAGGTCGGCTACCTGGCTGGAGCCCGATGTTATGAGTATCTCGTCCATCGAAGGCTCTCTGCCCATCTTTGGAGCGGTCCAACGGGACAGGAATTCCTTGAGAGGGGTGTAGCCCTCCGTGACCCCATACTGGAGGATGTCTCGGCCTTCCTCCAGTAGAATATCCGCTCCCTGGTGGAACTGTTCCACCGGGAAGATGTCGGGGTCGGGCATGCCTCCGGCGAAGGATATCATTCCCGGTTTCCTTATCAGATGGAACATTTCTCTTATGGGCGACGGCTTTATTCCCTTGGCGGACTGGCTCAAAAGGCCTTGGATCGTATCGGACATCTCTATTCCTCCTTATTATATCTTCGACGAAGAGGTCTGCCCTTAGGGCAGACCTCTTAAGTGTCCTTCTAGATTGTAGCCTTCTTGTCCCTTCGACGCCAGACCCTAGGCCTTCATCTCCCCTATGGCCTCGGCCAATCGGGAGATCCCGTCCTCTATCACATCGGGCTGTACGAAGGTGAAGTTGAGCCTCGCCTTGTCTATTCCCGCCGCCTCGTCCACGCAGAAGGGGGTTCCCACCACGAATGCGACCTTCTTGTCCACCGCTTTCTTGAAGAGCTCCCTCGAGTCGATGCCGGGCATGTCGAGCCAGAAGAAGAACCCTCCCTCGGGTTTAACCCAGGATATACCGTAGGGGGCCAGGTACTTCTGAAGACATTCCTCCATCTTGTCTCTCTTGGGGCGGTAGGTGTCTATTATCACCGGAAGGTGCTCCGAGAGGTAGCCCTTGCGGCAGTACTCGTAGACCAGAGACTGGCATATGGGGCTCGAACAGAGGTCGGCGGCCTGTTTGAAGACCACCATCTTGCGGATGATCTCTTTGCTGCCTGTGACCCAGCCGATCCTGGACCCGGGTGCCAATATCTTGGAAAAGGATCCGGCGTAGAGGGTCCCTCCCTTGTCGTCGAAGGAGAAGATGGAGGGGAGGTGATCCCCCTCGTAGCGGACGTAGCCGTAGGGGTCGTCCTCGAATATGGGGATGTCGAACCGCTGGGATATCTCGACCAGCTTCTTTCGTCTCTCGAGGCTCATGGTCGATCCGCCGGGGTTATGGAAGTTCACTATAGTGTATATGAACTTCACTTTCTTGCCCTCGGCCCGGGCCTTCTCTATCACACCTGGTAACAGGTCGACCTTCATGCCCTCGTTGTCCGTAGGGATGCCCAGAAACTGGGCTCCGTGGTTGTAGAAGGTGGTCAGAGCCGCCAGGTAGGAGGGATTCTCCGTTACCACGAAGTCTCCTCTGTCTATGAGGGCGGAGGCGAAGAGCTCCAGGGCCTGCTGGGATCCGGTGGTGAGAAGCATCTCGTCGGTTTCCACGGTCCTTCCCATCCTCTCGGCGGTGAAAGATGCCAGGAACTCCTTCAGAGGGGCGTAGCCCTCGGTCGTGCCGTATTGAAGGAGGTTTTTGCCGTCGTCCTTGAGGACGTGAGCTCCCTCGTAGAATTTGTCCACCGGGAAAACCTCCGGTGCTGGCATGCCGCCGGCAAAGGAGATCATTCCCGGTTGTTTTATGACCGCCAGCATCTCTCTGACCGGCGAGGGACGAACGTTTCTCGCCGTGTAGCTGTAGTTGTCCTCCCAAACGGTACTCAAGTCGATCGCCTTCCTTTTCTGCGGGAAAAAATCCCTGAGATTGTCCTTCCGTCTTACGCGGAGGTTTTTTTGAAAATCTGCCTATTTCCATTATAGCGTTGACTACGAATAAGTGAAATGACTTAAAATTTCGACTTATCCGTCGGGGGATCGGGTTTTTTAGCCTTGACATGTTCATAGGAGTCCTTATAATGGGCAACTAAAGTTTATGGATCGCTATAAAGAGAATGCTAGTTCATATGGAGGGATAGATGATGGAGAAAAAGGGAAAGGTGGTTCTGGCCTACAGCGGAGGGTTGGATACCTCCGTGGCGGTATGTTGGCTGATGGAGCGGGGATACGACGTGGTCACCTTGACCGCCGACGTGGGGCAGTCGGTCAATCTGGAGGAGAAGAAGGCCAAGGCCCTCAAGACCGGGGCTGTGGCGGCCTACGTCATGGACCTGAAAAAACAGTTCGTGCAGGAATTCGTTTGGCCCTCTCTCAAGGCCAACGGTATGTATCAGGGAACCTATCCCCTCAGCTCCGCACTGTCCAGGCCTCTTATCTCTCAGCAGCTTGCCTGGGTGGCGAAAAACGAGGGGGCTGTTGCCGTGGCCCACGGGTGTACCGGAAAGGGACAGGATCAGGTTCGTTTCGAGGTAGCCATAGGGGCTCTGAATCCGGAGTTGGAGGTCATAGCTCCCGTCAGGGACTGGCATTTCAGCCGCGAAGCGGAGATCGAGTACGCAAAGGAGCATGGCATAGAGGTCGGAGCCTCGGTCCAGTCTCCCTACAGCATAGACGAGAACCTATGGGGACGGGCTATAGAGTGCGGTGCCCTGGAGGATCCGTGGAACGAGTGTCCCGAGGACGCTTTTCAGATCTCGGTGGCCCAGGAGGTCGCTCCCGACAAACCCCAAAACGTGGAGATAACCTTTGAGAAAGGCGTTCCCGTGGCTTTGGACGGGGTTCCCATGGACGGTGTCTCCCTCATATTGAAGCTTCGGGAGATTGCCGGAGCCCACGGCGTGGGGCGGATCGATATGCTCGAGGATCGCTTGGTCGGCTTCAAGAGCCGCGAGGTCTACGAGTGTCCGGCGGCGATCACCCTTATTGCGGCTCACAGGGCCCTGGAGACGATGACCCTCTCCAAGGAGGTGCTGGCGGAGAAGAAGCGGCTTGAGGCTTCCTTCGCCGAACTCGCCTACACCGGTTACTGGTTCTCGCCTCTGAAGGAGGCCATAGATGCCTTTGTGGACAAGACCCAGGAAAACGTCAACGGCACGGTGAGGGTGAAGCTCTTCAAGGGTATGGCTACCGTTACGGGGCTCAAATCCCTCAGCTCGGTATATAGCCACGATCTGGCGACCTACTCGGAGGAGGATTCCTTCGATCACTCCGCCGCCGTAGGGTTCATAAAGGTATGGGGACTGCCTCTCAAGACCTGGAAGCAGGCTCATAAACAGGATCCGGAGAAAAACGAGTCTATTTCCGTCTCCTGCTGATAAATCGAGACTTGCGTGGTATTCTTCAAGGGGGTTCCGGACGGCCCGGAGCCCCCTTTCGTCGTCATGCTATGTCTATACAAGAGAGGAGTGTGTTCTCATGTGGAAGGGCCGTTTTTCCCAGGAGACGGATCGCAAGGTCCAGGCCTTTTCCCAGTCGCTTGATCTGGACTGGAGGTTGGCCCGATGGGACATAAGAGGTAGTCTCGCCCATGCGGAGATGCTGGCTAAGCGGGACCTGATATCCCAGGAGGAGCTGGAAGCCATAAGGTCCGGGTTTCAGGAGATTATTGACGAGATTGAGAGGGGAGACTTCACCCCAGACGAGTCTCTAGAAGATGTCCACATGAATCTGGAACACCGTCTTACCGAGAAGATCGGCGACGCCGGAGCCAGGCTCCATACGGGACGGAGCAGAAACGATCAGGTAGGCACCACCATGAGGCTCTACGTGAAGGACGTTCTGTGCCAGGTCAAGGCCGGTATGGTCGATCTCATGGATGCCCTCCTGGACAGGGCCGAGTCTCATAGAGAGACCATCGTGCCCGGCTATACCCATCTACAGCAGGCCCAGCCGGTCAGTATGGGACATCTCTGGATGGCTTACTTTCAGGCTTTTTCCAGGGATCTCAAGAGGCTGGAGTTCGCCATGGACGAAGCGGATGAATGTCCTTTGGGGTGCGGAGCCCTTGCCGGTTCCACCCTTCCCCTGGATCGGGAGTACACGGCCGAGGCTCTGGGGTTCTCCAGGCTCTGCGAGAACAGCATGGACGGGGTGGGGCAGAGGGACTATATATTCGACGCCCTTAGCTTCTCCGCCATGTTCGCAGTACATTGCAGTCGCATGGCCGAGGACCTTATAATATATTCCAGCGCCGAGTTCGGCTGGCTTAAGCTTCCCGATGCCTTCTGCACCGGCTCGAGCATGATGCCTCAAAAGAAGAACCCCGATGTGCTGGAGCTCGTCAGGGGCCGTACCGGTCAGATGATAGGCTATCTTGTGGATATCCTGGTGACGCTAAAAGGGCTTCCAATGACCTATGACAGAGATCTACAGGAGGACAAGAGGGGACTTTTTTCCTCCTTCGACGTCCTCTCCCACGTTTTGGGGGTGCTTCCATCCCTGGTGAGGGCCATAGAGGTCGACGCAGACAAGGCGGCCGAGTCCTTCGCCGACGGATTGGCTCTGGCTACCGACGTCGCGGAGTATTTGGTGACCAGAGGGATTCCCTTCAGAGAGGCCCATCACAGGGTCGGAAGCCTGGTGGGATGGTGCGTCAGGGAGGATAAGAGCCTGTTCGATCTGACCCTTGAGGATTTCGAGGATTTTCTTGGCGACGTCGACGAAAACCTGCTCTCCCTGGTGGACCTGGAGGCCGCAGTCGTCAGGCGAGATACTCTGGGAGGAACGGGTTTTAGACAGGTTTCCAGACAGATCGAAAAGGGGAAAAAACTTCTCTCGAGATTGAACTGAGAAAGGCTATTTCCGAAAGACAAGCGGTGGCTCCTTTTTGAGAGCCACCGCTTGTCTTTATATTCTTAACTGGGGCAAGGTATTTGCTCCCATCGGCATAAGCCAGGCGGTCGGTTTTCTTATCTCTCCTGGTTTCGCTTTAGATAACCCTTCTTCCAGAGATCTTACGGCAATGATTCCGGTCCCCTGAAGTTCCTCCTGGTTTATCTCGGTTACCAGGATGAAACGACATGTCAAAGCCGCCTCTGCGATGACGTACCCGACGAATTTGGCGATGGAGAAGGCTCGTCGCAGCTCGGCTTCTCTGGCGTTTTGATCGGGAAAGTCCATTAACATAGATCGGACTTCCGGATGTCCGAATCCCTCGGAGCAGGCGCTGAGAACTATCATCGTTCCCCCTGGTTTCACCGCTTCCAGCCCGTTTATTATGGTTTTTGAGGTCTGATATAGGTTTATGTCCTTGGGGAAACCTCCCGCGGAAGCCACCACCAGATCGGCTTTTTCCGTTATGGAGATTCGGTCCACCTCGTCGACGATTCTAGTTCCCTCCAGATGGGCTTCTTTCCAGTTCCCCGCCACAGCCCAGGCGATGTTTCCCTGTCCGTCGAGAATTACGTTGAGGGCGAATGTGGGATTTACCATCGAGGCGGCCTCTACCATGTCCATGTGTATGACGTTTCCCTCTAGGTTACCGCTTCGACAGCTTTCGTTTCTTCCCGAATCCGGAAGGGGTTTGAGAGCCAGAGCGTGGTTTTTCATTATGGTTTCATGTCCGGCGATTCCCGGCAGAATGGCTTTTCTGCCTCCTCCCCATCCTGCCATAAAATGATACACGATGCCTCCGGTTATCACTATGTGGTCCGCTTCTAGAGCGGATTTGTTCAATTTTACAGGCGTTCCGAACGAAGTGGTACCGACATATTCGAGTGATTCTTCGTCTTGAGATATGTGATCGATAACCTTAAAACGTCCGGCCAGCTTTCCGAGAAGTACGCTATGTTCCTCCTCGGTCTGTTTTCTGTGGGTTCCAGTGGCACTCAAGAAGAATATGTCGCTTTCCTCTACGCCTCCGGCTTTTATCTCTTCGACAAGTAGCGGAAGATAGGATGCGGTATGCTGCCATGCCCTGGTTATGTCGCATATGACTATGCATACTTTCTCTCCCGGCGATACCTTGTCCTTCAACCGTTCGCTGGCTATGGGATTTTCCAGGGCGGACCTTATGGCATCCTCCTCCGAAGGGGCTCCGTCTCGGGGATTGCTTTTCAGGACCCCTAACAGAGTTTCCTCTCCCAAGACGAATTTTTCGTATCCTTTGCCAAATTTAAGGGTGTATTCTTTCATGATGAGCCTCCTTGATCTAAACAGGGTAGATCTTGTATGTGTATAATAATGCCAGTATTCCGAGAAAAAACATGAGGATCAGAGATGGAATCATGGTTTTTCTCATAACTTTACCCTCTTTTCCCAGAATCCCTACGCAGGCGCAGACCGCTACTATGTTGTTGGGGCATATCATGTTTCCTATGGCTCCGCCTGTGTTTTGGGCGGCGACTACTGTCATGGGGTTCATTCCCAAGGTCTTGGCCGCTTCTATGTGAAGGGGGTTGAACATCAGGTTGGATCCTAGGTTGGTTCCTGTTACGAAGCCTCCGATCTGTCCTATAAGTACTGCTGTCATGGGATATAGCCATCCGGCCGCTGCGCTAAGGGTCACGGCGAGAATCGAGATTTGGCCGGAAATCCTCATGCAGTTGACCATGGCCATCAGAAAACTCATGGCCAAAAGGGCTGGAAGAACTTTTCTGAAAGCTACTGAGATTGAGTCCCTGAGTTTGCCGTTGGCTCCGAGTATTATTGATGCCGCCGCCGCACTGATCATTATTACCGTTCCGACCCATACGGTGTATCCTCCTCCGAAGGAGGCCAGAGTTCCGAGTGGGACGGAGAGTCTAACCGTTACGAGCATGGCGCAGAGGATCAGATAGGGGGTTATGGAGAGAGCGAACTTTCTCGGGGATATTTTGCCTACGTTATCGTCTTTCTCCAACCGAAATTTCTCCGGGATTTCGTCGATCGTTCTCTTGGTCGCCATGAGCCATAAGCTGAAAGCTGCGGTGCCGAAGATCCCTCCGATGAGGCTGGTGAGTTCCGTGACGGATATGAAGACATTGCTTATCATGAAGTTGGCCGATCCCATTATCACCCCTATCGCAATTACGTCTTTCCATATACCTTTAATGGCTTTGGCTCCGAATACGAAAGCTATCATCAGAATGGGAAGAACGAGATATTCCAGGGCGGCCATCCTTCCGGTCATTGCAGAAGCCTGAACGAAATCCACGAATTTGCCTGCTCCTACTACGGTAGTGGCTCCCGCACCTCCCCAGCTTACCGGTACGGAATTGCCTATCAGGCAGGCCGAAGCCGCTACTACAGGGTTCATTCCGAGTCCTACGAGAAAGGGTGCGGCCAGGGCGGCCGGCGATCCCGCTCCGGCTGCACCCTCGAGAAAGGTCCCAAAGGGTATGGCTAGAAGCAGAACCATCGATCTCCTGTCGGAGGTGACTCCCGCCAGACTGGTTTTTATCGTATCCATGGCGCCGGACTCGACCATGATCTGCAGCAGGGTAAAAGCCGCGAAAATGAGCCAGACTATCCTGACGCCGTCCATTACTCCCAGCCAGCTGGAACGGACCAGTTCGTTCAAGGGGGTGGAGAACAAAGTTAGGCCAGAGAAGAACGCTGCTGCCCAGGCCGTGGGAGCCATTAGTTTCGAGGGAATGTCGAATCCGGCCATTCCTATAACTATGGCTCCTATGGGTAACGCTGCTATGACGAATTCCATGATGATACCACCTTTATTTTAAAATTGGTCTACAAAAAAAGGGCGGAACCCGTGGGGGTTCCGCCCTTTTTGCCGTGTGAAGACGACTCCTACGTCGTCATGGGGGAAGACCACGATAAAGCAGGCGTCGAAATGCATAGAATGAACGTTTCGGCTGAAAAAGCTCTCATCGTTTGGTCCTCCTTTACTAATGGATTTGCAGAGTCTAGCAGTCACAGGGGGTTTTGTCAACTTTTGTTTGGCTTTGACATCGTGAAGATAGCCGTGTATAATCCTTGCAATTTTGAAGGCTCTATTTTGTCGTCAAGTCCATGGGAGACCGGAGCTCCGAGAGCTTCGGCCTTTTTATATTTTTAAAGGGTATTTCGAACAGGCTCCTCTCCGAGGAGACTTGGACGTGAGTTTTTACATATGCCTTAAAGAGAAAGGGGACGATTATACATGAAATTTGCTAAAAGACTGGAATGGTGCGATTCCTCCGATGTGGGGGATATCCTAAAGGCTCTCTCCGATCCGGAGATCCTGTCCCTGGCCGGGGGGCTGCCCGCCCCGGAGCTTTTCCCCATAGAGGAGGTAAAGACCGCCACGGCCCTCGTGTTGGATCGAGAGGGTGATAAAGCGCTTCAGTATTCGTCGGCCCAGGGAGACCCCAGGTTGAGGGAGATGGTCGCCAGGAGGATGACCGATAAATACGGCACTTCGGCAAAGGCCGAGGAGGTACTCATAACCAACGGATCTCAGCAGGCTCTGGATATGGCGGGAAAGGTCTTTCTGGAGGAGGGGTCGGTCGTCCTGTGCGAGAGTCCCACTTATCTCGGGGCTCTTGGAGCCTTCAAGACCTACGGAGCCGAGTTCGTAGGGGTCGAGACCGACTCGGACGGCATGATAATAGAGGACCTTGAACGTAAGCTGAAGGAGATCGACGACGTTCGACTTGTCTACGTGAATCCCGATTTTCAGAATCCCACCGGGATAGACTGGTCGGTGGAGCGAAGGAAAGCCTTCGCCGAGGTGGTCGGTCGATACGGAGTAGCCGCCATAGAGGATAACCCTTACGGTGAGCTTCGTTTCGAGGGTCCCTGTCCGCCCTCGATAAAGAGCTTCGACCGGGCCGGCGTGGTGATCTCCCTGGGATCTTTCTCCAAGATATTCTCTCCCGGCATGAGGGTGGCCTGGATGATAGCGGCTCCTGAGATACTCTCCAAGTTCGGCGATATGAAACAAAACGCCATACTCTGTTCCTCTACGTTGCACCAGGCCCAGATAGTGGCCTACAACGAGATGTTCGATCTCGACGCTCACGTGGAGAGGATCTGCAAGGTCTATAAAAAGAGAATGTCGGTTCTGATAGATTCGGTTAGGGAGTTCTTCCCGAAGGAAGCCGTCGTCGTTCCCCCTGCCGGAGGCCTTTTCGCCTGGGTGGAGCTCCCCGAGGGAGTCAACGCCAGGGAGGTCTTCAAGGTGGCGGTGGAGGAGCATAAAGTGGCTTTCGTCCCGGGCGGAGCCTTTTTCGCCGAGCCGGGGCACGAGAACTACATGCGTCTCAACTTCTCCAATGTGCCGGAGGACAGGCTTAAAGAGGGCATCCGACGATTGGGAGCGGTTCTCTCTCAGATCATGTGATGCCGTCAGTCTTATAAAGTAGAGGGCCCGGAGTTCGTCTGACGAATTCCGGGCCCTCTGCTTTATGGACCTCTCCGAGGAGACTCGGACGTAATTTTTTAGGTGTCTCTCATTTATCCGTCGCGGACGACGTTTTCCGGCCCCTCTTTTCCAGGACGGCAGTGAAATGTCTCGACTCCACCAGAGGCTCTCCCGTCTCTCCCGCCCTGATGTACTCCCGTACCGCCGCGGTGGTGGCGGTGCGGCATATCATGGCTATGTCCCCTCCGCTGGCTCCCTCTGTCGCCTTTGCGAGGGAATCGATGTCGACGTCCTCCGCCATGGGCTTTTCCTGAAGGTGTATCTGGAAAATCTCTTTTCTGCCGTCGTGGTCGGGCATCGGCAGCTCCAGTACCATGTCGAACCGCCCAGCGCTGAAAAGGGCGGGGTCGATCAGGTCTATTCTGTCGGTGGTGCCGAGCACCACCACCCCGTCCATCTCGTCCAGTCCGCTCATCTCTGAGAGGAACTGACTTATGACCCTCTCTGTGAACTGAGAGGCGGACCCCGAATCTCTGCCCCTTACAGGGACCAGGGACTCTATTTCGTCGAAGCAGAGCAGCGAAGGAGCCGCCTGTTTGGCCTTGCGGAAGACCTCTCGGATCGCCCTCTCGCTTTCTCCGACGAATCGGGACATGAGGGATGGACCCTTGACGGAGATGTAGTTGGCTCCGCTCTCTCTGGCCAAAGCCTTCACCAGCAGGGTCTTCCCCGTTCCGGATTTCCCGTGGAGCATTATCCCCCGCGGGGGGGATATGCGGAAGCGACGGAAAACGTCTCCGTGTTCCATGGGCCACTGAACCGCTTCTCGAAGCTCCTCGGTTACCTCGTCCAGACCTCCGACGTCCTGCCATGTGACGTTAGGCCGTTCCACGAAGACCTCTCTTATCGCCGAGGGCTCCACCTCTCTGAGGGCTGCGGTGAAGTTTTTCATGTCTATCTCCATGGTCCTCAGATGATCGTAGGGTACCTGAAAATCCTCGAAATCTATGGAGGGCATTATGCCCCTCAGGGCCGCCATGGCTGCCTCCTTGGCCAGGGCCTCCAGGTCGGCTCCTACGAACCCGTGAGTGACCTCCGCTATCCTGATGAGGTCCACGTCCCTGGCCAGGGGCATCCCTCTGGTATGTATCTGGAGGATCTCCTCTCTGCCCTTTCTGTCCGGTATGGGCACGGCTATCTCTCGGTCGAATCGTCCCGGTCGCCTCAGGGCGGGATCCAGGGTGTTGGGGAGGTTGGTGGCAGCGATCACCACGATCTGTCCTCTTTCCTGAAGGCCGTCCATAAGGGCCAGAAGCTGGGCCACGACACGCCTTTCCACCTGTTTCTCTCCGCCCATCTCCTCCCTTTTGGGGGCTATAGCGTCTATCTCGTCGATGAATATTATGGACGGGGCGTGGGCCTGGGCCTCCTCGAAGACCTCTCGGAGCCTCTGTTCGCTTTCGCCGTAGTATTTGCCTATGATCTCCGGTCCGGATATATGGGTGAACCATGCGTCGGTCTCGTTGGCCACAGCCTTGGCTATCACCGTCTTGCCCGTACCGGGAGGGCCGTAGAGCAGGACTCCCTTGGGAGGCTCTACCCCCAGCCTCAGAAATGCCTGTGGAAACCTCAGGGGAAGCTCGATCATCTCCCTTATTCTCTGTAGCTGGTTGGAGAGACCCCCTACATCTTTATATGTAGCCTTGTCGCTCTTGGCTCCGGCGGAGGGTTTTTCGACGATCAGCTCGCTGGCGGGACTTATCATGACCGACCCTCCCGGCTTTGTGGAGGTTATCTGAAAGTCGCAGTCCCTTCCACCTCCGAGGACCAGCCTTATCCTGTCCCCTTTGATAACCGGGAGTCCGCTCAGCTTTTCCTTCAGCCCCGACGGGTCGAGGTCTTTCTCCAGGAGATGCATCGTGGTAAGGGGTCTTATGGCGACCTCAAAGGCGAAATCCACCACAACCTTGTGGACGGAGATGCGGTCATCCAGTGCGACTCCGGCGTTGCCTCTTGTTAACCCGTCCATGAAGAGAGCCCCCTGTCCGCAGTCGTCGTGGTCGGCCGCCAGCAGTCTCACCGGTGTTCTTCGGCTGCCCTTGATCTCGACGATCTCTCCGTCCGACAGGCCCAGCCTGTCCATGTCCACCGGGTCCATCCTGACGAGTCCGCGACCGATATCTTTTTTCTTTCCGTCCTTAACCTTCAGCATGGTATGCCTTCCTTCCCTTGTAAACTTAAGTGCATCGATTGTATCATAGAAAAACATGGGTGAGGTGTTAGCCTTTTGACCGATCATGTCCTATACTCGAGAATCGATACGTAAAGATAAGGAGTGTCTTTATGGCAGAGACCAGAAAGAGCGTAGAGGATGTAAAGAACCTTCCGGTGGGAGAGAAGTTTTCCTCCGTAGGTGTGGTGCTGGATATCCACGAGAAGAAGGACAAAAACGGCAAAAGTTACTGGACCGTTTCGTTGATGGACAAAACTGGTTCTATGGACGCCAAGATATGGGGCAACGCCCAGTGGTGGGACTTCAGGGAGGGAGTGAAGTCGGAGATAAAGGATCCGGCTTCTTCTACCTTGGTGGGGAACCTCAAGGGCAGCTCGATCGGCGTTATGGGCCAGGTCTCGGAGTTCAGGGGCAAGAATCAGTACAACTTTAACCAGGTCTTCCTGGTCGATCAGGAAAAGGAAGAGTACAGGCCCGAGTCCTTCGTCCAGACCTCCCCGGTGGACGTGAAGGAGCTGGAGCGCCGTTTCGACCTGCTGGTGGATCGGTGTTCAGGGGATGTCCGTTCCTTCATGGAGGAGCTGTTCTCCAAGGACGGCGATCTTTGGAAGAAATTCAGGGTGATGCCGGCGGCGGTCTCCCATCATCACGCCTATGTGCACGGCCTTCTCGAGCACTCGGTGACGGTGACGGAGCTGGCTCTTTCTATGGCGGAGGCCATAGAGGGGCAGGCCCGTCCCGACCGATCGTTGGTCGTGGCTGGGGGATTGCTTCACGATCTTGGAAAGCTGGAGGCCTACGTGTTGAATCCAGGTCCCGGCATGACAGTAGAGGGTACCGTGATAGACCACATAGCCCTCGGCTACAGTCGTTTCGAGGCTCTCGCCGAACGGTATGGGCTGGACAGAACCGTCAGGACCGCTCTGGGGCACATCCTGTTGAGTCACCACGGCCTCAGGGAATACGGATCTCCCGTGCTGCCTGCCACGCCGGAGGCCCTGGTGGTATCGGCGGCGGACGAGCTCGACTTCAAGCTGTTCTGCTGGGGCGACTCGGTTTCCCAGCTTCAAGGCGGAGTGGAGCCGGAGGACTCCGTCTCGGACCTCAACTACTCGGCTCAGCGTCGCTTCTGGAAATGGCGTCCCGACGGGGAGCGGAGCTGATCGATGGATCGTTTCGTCGTCTCCCGACACGACGACGGTCGTAGGTTGGACAAGGTCATCCGAAAGAAATGGCCATCCCTGCCTCTGGGAGCCATGATGAAGGCATTCAGGAAGAAACAGGTACGGGTCGACGGAGCCAGGGCCTACTTCGATCAGAGGCTCGTCGAGGGACAGGAGGTCCTGGTCCCGTGGGAGAGCGCACCAACCGACGTTGGCGCTAAAAGGACCGGAGGTCATCTCGTTACGGTCTACAGGGACGAATCCCTTTGGGTCGTGTCGAAACCGGCGGGACTTCTCAGTCAGCCGGACAGAAAGGGCGGAGACTCGGTGGTGACCAGAGCCTTCCTGCCAGGGTCGTCGTTTCAGCCTCAGGCTGTCAATCGGTTGGACAGAAATACATCGGGTATCATGGTGCTGGCCCTGACAGGAGAGTCTCTCAGAGACCTCTCCTCTCGCTGGAGAGATCGGGAGATGGAGAAGGTCTACCTGGCCCTCGTTGTCGGAGACCTGCCCGAGGAGGGAAGGATAGACGCTCCTCTGTCGAAGGACGGATCCTCAAACAAGGTTTTCGTGGATTCGAAGGGTCAGAGCTCTATGACCCTGTATCGTCGTCTGGCCTCCGGTGGAGGGCTTTCCCTGTGTCTGGTGACCTTGATCACCGGCAGGAGCCATCAGATAAGGGTTCACATGAGCCATATAGGCCATCCCGTATTGGGCGACGTTAAATACGGCGACAGAGCTATCAACGGCGTCAAGGGAGCGAAAAGGCCTATGCTACACGCCTTCTCTGTTTCCTTTCCCGAGATGTCCGGAGATCTGTCCTCGCTCTCCTCCAAGACCTTCAGGGCTCCCATTCCGGAGGATATGGCCGATATGTGTTCGAAAAACGGTATCGTTCCCGATAGGGCTTTTCTTCGATAGGGGGTTGCTAGGGATACCCCTTCATGGTATGATGGCGACAGTAAAACATACCATGGAGGTGTGGATTGTGAGAGAACTTAAACTGGAAGTAACCGATAGAGCGAAGGAGAGAATCCTCGAGATAGGGCCGGAAGTCACGGTTTTCGAGGGAGTTTTAGGTGCTGGCTGAGGAGCGAGACAGGCCGTTCTCGTGAAGAGCGGAGCTCCCGAGGTCAGAGATAACTATCAGGTCTTGAAGGAAGAGGACATGTCTGTCTGGGTCCCTGACGCCATTGATTTCGAAGGCGACTTAGTCGCTGTAGATCTTCAGGGTTTCCTGTGGATGGTCAACCTGGTGGTGACCACCGCCGTTCCGGGCTCCTCCTCCGGAGGTTGCGCCGGATGTACCTCCTGCGGCTAGAAGGATCTCTCGAGCGAACAGGGAAATAAAAACAAAAAAGATTGCGGCTTCCCAAAAGGAAGCCGCAATCTTTTTTTGTGCGGTATTGTTTTACGCCGAAGGAATCGGAGACTCGATTCTTCCGGGGTAGGCCTCCAATCCGGCCTTGAGGATGTCCATGGCCTTGGCCAGGTCCTCGTTTTTAAGCACGTAGGCGAGACGGGCCTCGTTTTTACCTAGGCCGGGAGTGGCGTAGAATCCGGCCGCCGGGGCTACCATGGTGGTCTCTCCGTCCACGTCGAAGTTTTCGAGCATCCATATGGCAAATTTCTCCGCGTCGTCCACCGGCATCTTTATGACCACGTAGAAGGCTCCCTTGGGCTCTTCGCATATGACGCCGGGCATCTCCTTGAGGGCCTTATAGAGGGTGTTTCTCCTCTCCTGATACTCGGTGTTGACCTCGTTTAGGTAGCTTGATGGAGTTCCGTAGAGCGCCGTGGCTCCGACCTGTTCGAGGGTGGGAACGCATAGCCTGCCCTGACAGAGCTTCATGACCTGTTTGGAGAAGTCCTTGTTTTTGCAGGCCAGGGATCCGATCCTGGCTCCGCAGGCGCTGTACCTTTTGGAAACCGAGTCGACTATGACCACACGATCGGCGATCTCCGGCAGGTTGCCGAAGCTGGTGTACTTCAGGCCGTCGTAGACGAACTCGCGGTAGACCTCGTCGGCGATTATGGTCATGTCGTGTTTTCTGACGATCCTGGACAGCATGTCCATCTCGTCTCTGGTGTAGATGACCCCTGTGGGGTTGCCGGGGTTGCTGAGCACGATGGCCCTGGTCTTTTCGGTTATGTTCTTCTCGATCTCTGCTTCCGAGGGGAGGTGGAAGCCCTCTTCCGCCTTGGTGGTTATGGGTACTACCTTTACGTTGATGGCTCTGGTGAACGCGTTGTAGTTGGCGTAGAAGGGTTCGGGAACCATGACCTCGTCGCCGGGATCGCAGAGGGCCATCATGGCGAACATAAGGGCCTCGCTGCCTCCGTTGGTGACGAGGATCTCGTCTGGCTCGAAGTGCATATCGTAGGTCTCGTAATAGGCCGCTATCGCCTCTATCAGTTTGGGATCTCCCGGAGAGGTGGCGTAGGCTATTACCTCCTGGTCGAACTCTCTGATGCTCTTGAGGAACGACGGGGGCGTCATTATATCGGGCTGTCCGATATTGAGGTGATACACCTTCTTCCCCTTTGCCTTTGCCGCGTTTGCTATAGGTACCAACTTTCTTATCGGTGATTCCTGCATTGCGTTGATGCGATCAGAGAACCTCACGGACAACATCTCCTCCTGAAAAAGATAGTTTTGAGATTACCCAGGTTCATGATACCATGGAACCGGTCGATTTTATATTGCGAATAATTGGTCTTGCGATAGAGCTTTGAAGATTGTCTATCAGGACCTTATTTAGCGGTATTGGTCGATCTAGTTATGCAATATACTGTATACTTTGGCCTGGCAGAGAGGTCTTTACGGAGGTGGTAGAAACAGGGACGATATGAAATCCAGTAACCTTGTCGTGTGGAGAGTGTCGAGCGATTCATCGATAATGCGTGCGAGGAGGTATCAGTCTTTATGGAAGCAGTAATGAGGATTAACGGAATAGTCAACGGTTTTGTGTGGGGTCCATGGACTCTCACCCTTTTGGTAGGTACCGGCATATACCTGACGATCATCCTAGGCGTGCCGCAGATTCGTTATTTCGGTTTTATGTTCAAAGAGGTTATAGGACGTCTCGGTAAAAAACAGGAAAAGACGGAGGGTTCCATCTCCTCTTTCTCGGCTCTGGCAACCGCCCTGGCCTCCACGGTCGGGACGGGTAACATAGCCGGTGTGGCTACGGCTCTTCACCTTGGAGGTCCGGGAGCTCTGTTTTGGATGCTCATCTCCGCGGTCTTCGGCATGACGACCAAATTCGCCGAGGTCACGTTGGCGGTCCATTTTAGAGAGAAGGACAGCACCGGACAGTGGAGGGGCGGCACCATGTACGTTCTCGAGAAGGGTACAGGACAGAAATGGCTTGCCTGGCTCTTCGCCTTTTTTGCGTCCTTTGCGTCCTTCGGCATCGGTAACGCCATCCAGGCCAACTCCACCGCCGAAGGTCTCGCTCTGGGCTTCGGAGTTCCCCATCTCGCCACAGGTATAGTTCTGGCTATACTGACTGCCGCCGTCATAATGGGCGGAATCAACGGAATAGCCAGGGTTACCACCTATCTGGTTCCCTTCATGGCCATCTTCTACATCATCGGTGCTCTCATAACCGTCGGAGTCAACGGAGCCAATGTGCCCGCCGCCTTCGGCAGAGCAATCAAGTACGCCTTCTCCGATCCCATGGCCATGCCTGGAGCCTTGGCCGGATGGAGCATAAAGATGGCCCTTACCAAGGGACTCGCCCGAGGGGTCTTCTCCAACGAGGCCGGTCTCGGATCGGCTCCCATGGTTCACGCTGCCGCTACGGTAGACCACCCTGTCCGTCAGGGCGTCTACGGCCTCTTCGAGGTCTTCACCGACACCATAGTCATCTGTACCCTCACCGCTCTTGCCATCCTTACTACCAGTTCCCTGGTCGGGCAGCCTGAGCTCACAGGGGCCCAGCTTAGCCTTACCGCCTTCCAGGAGGTTCTGGGACAGACGGGGGTCATGATACTGTCCACCGGACTTGCCCTGTTCTCCTTCTCCACCATCCTGGGCTGGTACTGGTACGGCGAGACCAGCGTCACCTATATCCTAGGAGACAGCAAGCCGGTTATAATGGGCTTTAAGGTCATGTGGATCCTGGTTCTTCTGGTCGGTGCATCCGGTGGTGGTGGCAACTTCCTGGCCAACATCTGGAATATGTCTGACACTATGAACGGCCTCATGGCCATACCCAACCTCATAGCCTTGCTCTGGCTCTCCAATGAGGTGAAAAAGCTCGTCAAGGACTTCGACGACAAGCGTCGCAAAGGAATTCTGGAGTAACATATAGAGAGCGAATCTCGGGGCGAGGTGTCCGCTGGGCACCTGCGCCCCTCTTTTGCGTAAATTTTGTCTTTTGAGGAGGCGGTTATCGGTGAACTACAGGCCGAGCCGGATGGAGGTAAGCCTCGATAATCTGGCTTTCAACTACAGGTCGATCAAGAACCACGTCGGTCCCGAGGTGCAGCTCATGTCGGTTATAAAGGCCGATGCCTACGGTCACGGGGTGATGGAGGTCGCCAGGCGTCTGTCCTCGGAGGGGTGTCAGCGGTTCGCCGTCGCGACGTCCGACGAGGCCTTTGCCTTGAGGGACGGAGGGGTGGGAGAGGCCCTTCTGATCATGGGGCCCACGTCCTACGCCGCAGCGGGCGAATTGGTACGACGGAAAGTCTCGGTAGCTCTCACCGACATGGATATGGCCAGATCCCTCTCCAAGGCCGCCGAGAGCGAGGGTACCCCGGCTTACGTGCATCTCAAGGTCGACTCTGGAATGGGACGAATCGGATTTCTTCCTGAAGAGGTCCCGGCTATCTTGGACGAGCTGATATCCCTTCCGGGGGTAGTGGTGGAGGGGCTTTTCACCCATTTTGCTACCGCAGACGAGAGACGACTGGACTACACCGAGTCCCAGTATCGTCGATATCTAGACGTGTTGGCCATGCTGGAGGACAAGGGGGTGAGGATACCTGTCAGGCACGTCTGCAACAGTGCCGGAACGTTGAATTCTCCGGAAAAGCATCTGGACGCCTGTCGCCCCGGGGTGATTTTGTACGGTATGTGGCCTTCGGGGGATTGCATCAGGCCCATAGAGCTCAAACCGACCTTCGAGGTCAAGACTAGCATAGCCATGATAAGAAATCTGCCTCCGAGAAGCGGGGTCGGATACGGACTCAGATATATGACCAGGGGAGACGAACGTATAGCCGTTTTGCCTATAGGCTACGCCGACGGTCTCTCCAGAGCCTTCTCTATGAAGATCCAGGTGCTAGTGAAGGGAACCAGGGTTCCCCAGGTCGGCAACATATGCATGGATCAGACCATGATAGACGTGACCGGTCTGGATGTCTCGGTCGGAGACGAGGTGGTTATAGTTGGTTCCCAGGGAGACGAGACCATAACCCCGGACGAGCTTGCCGGAGCGAGACATAACACCATAAACTACGAAATTCCCATAATGTTCAGCAAGCGGATTCCTAGGGTGTATGTGTAGCTGCAGGGCTTTTTTAAATATTGAAAATATATATTCTTGATATTTTTTGATCAAATTACGGGATACGGTTGGTATTGCCACCCAAATGGTGTTAATATCATCAAGGATTGTGGTCACCTTGCGACCTAAAGAGGTCGCATATTTTGCAGGAGGTGTATTTTCATGGCAGTGGTGAAACGTACTTCCGATAACGTACTGCTCGATACGGCCCTCAAGAACTTCTACGCCGCGACGGAGGAGATGGGACTCGAGGACGGACTGGTAGAGATACTCAGCCGTTCGGAGAGAAAGACCTGCGTCTCCATCCCGGTCGAGATGGACGACGGAACGGTCAAGGTATTCGACGGATTCCGCGTAGCTCACTCCTCGGCGGTCGGCCCGGCCAAGGGTGGCGTTCGCTTCCACCCCGAGGTCTGTCTTGACGAGTGCGAGGCTCTGGCTTTCATGATGACCTGGAAATGTTCCTTGGCCGGTATTCCCTACGGTGGAGGCAAGGGTGGAGTCTGTTGTAACCCTCTTGAGATCTCTCCCAAGGAGAAAGAACGCATCTGCAGGACCTTTGCCGCTCGGATCGAGCCGGTCGTAGGTGCCTGGACCGACATCCCCGCTCCCGACGTCAACACCGGTGGACAGGAGATGGTATGGTTTATGGATACCATCAGCAAGATGCGCGGACGCCTCGAGCCGGCGATCTTCACAGGCAAGCCCATCCCTCTGTGGGGTTCCAAGGGCCGTAACGCCGCTACCGGACTCGGAGTGGCTACCTGTGCCATCGAGCTGATGAACGCGCTCGACAAGCCAGTCAAGGGTGCGACCGTGGCCGTTCAGGGCTTCGGAAACGTCGGAACCTTCGCTGCCTTGACGATGATAGACGCAGGAGCCAAGGTCGTAGCCATCAGCGACATCACCGGAACCTACTATTGCAAGGACGGTCTGGACATCAAGAAGGCCTTCGATCATGTCTCCAACCATCCCAAGAAGCTTCTTGAAGGATTCGAGCAGCCCGGTCTTGAGAAGAGGGATCTCGCTGCCCTCGTAACGACCGAGTGCGACATCCTTCTGCCCTGTGCTCTTGAGGGAGCCATCAACGGTAAGAACGCCGACGAAGTCAAGGCCAAGTACATCGTAGAGGGAGCCAACGGCCCCATCACTCCCGAGGCGGACGCCGTTCTCGACGGTAAGGGGATCCTGGTCGTTCCTGATTTCCTGGCTAACTCCGGCGGAGTCATAGGCTCCTACTTCGAGTGGTGTCAGGACCTGGGCGGATTCTTCTGGACCCAGGAGGACTACAACAACCGTCTTCTCAGGATCATGAAGGACAACTTCAAGACGGTCTGGGATTACTCTCAGAGCAAGAACGTCAAGATGCGCAGAGCCGCCTTCATGGCAGCCATCCAGCGTGTCGCCGATGCCGTAAAGATGAGAGGCGTCTTTATGTAGAACCGAATATAAAGCTGTCTGAACGAGGCCGATCGATTTTTCGATCGGCCTCGTTTTTTTGTCTGTCGGGTTTGACAAATGGGAAGGTCGAGTTTAAAATATCAGTAATCGTTACTGATATTGATAGGAGGTCGCTAAATGTATCGTATAGGAGACAAGATCGAGGATATCAAGACCAACGCTTTTCATCAGGGAGACCTGAAGGAGATAAAAATGTCCGATTACGAGGGGAAATGGAAGGTTTTGTTCTTCTATCCCGCCGATTTTACCTTCGTATGTCCCACCGAACTGGGGGAAATGGCCGATTACTACGATAAATTCGTGGAGGAAGGGGCCGAGATTTTCAGCGTCAGCACCGACTCCGAGTTCGTCCATATGGCCTGGCACGAGGCTTCTCCGACGATAGCCAAGATTCGTTTCCCCATGTTGGCCGATCCCAGCGGCAAGATAAGCAGGGATTTCGGGGTATACTTGGAGGAGGATGGGGTAGCCCTGAGAGGGACCTTCGTGATCGATCCTCAGGGAGTGCTGAAGGCGGTGGAGATACACGATCTCGATATCGGCAGAAGTGCCAAGGAGGCTCTCAGAAAACTCCAGGCCGCTAAATTCTCCGCCGCACACGGTCAGGTTTGTCCCGCAAGCTGGGAACCCGGTGACGAGGGAATGGTTCCAGGGAAGGATCTTGTAGGAAAAATATAGAAGGAGATGGTATCATGGGTTCCGAGGAAAAAATTCTGGAGGCTCTTTCCGAGAAGGCCATGAAAGCCGGAGAGCTAGCCGAATCTATCGGTCTGGAGAAGGACGATGTCTCCAAGGCGTTGAAGACCCTGAAGGCTCAGGGCAGGGTGGTATCCCCTAAACGCTGTTATTACGGACTCCCGGAGTAGGTGATTCTATGGCCATGCAGAGAAGATCGAGACAGAGGGACGCCATACTCAAGGTCCTTGAGGTTGAGGGAGTTCACCCTACCGCTGAGGACGTTCTCGCGGAGGTCCGCAAAGAGATCCCCAACGTCAGTCTCGGAACGATCTACAGGAATCTAGATCAACTCTGCGAGGCCGGACTGATCTGGAAGATCCAGATGGAGGAGGGGCCCTGCCGCTACGAGGGCAATCTGGACGGACACCTTCATGCCGTCTGTCCCATATGTGGAGAGATAAGGGATGTCTGGCCCTCCGGGGATCCCATAGCCCGCGATTCGCTCCCGAAGGAGTTCGCCGAGGCGGAATACAGGCTTCTGCTTATATCTCCATGTGAAAGATGTCGTTGCAAGGCTTGAAAAAGAGTAGGTCCGACCTTAAGGTCGGACCTACTCTTTTTCGTCGAGTTTTAAGGGTTCAGCCTGTAGATGGTCCTGGGCCAGGGAATTACCTCTCTGATGTGATGTAGACCGCATATCCAGGCTATGGTGCGTTCCAGACCGATCCCGAATCCGCTGTGGACGAAGGTGCCGTATCTGCGAAGGTCGAGATACCAGCCGTAGGAATCCATGTCCAGGCCGTCCGATTCCATCCTGGCGGTCAGTTTATCCAGGTCGTCCTCCCTCTGGGATCCTCCGATGATCTCTCCGTATCCCTCCGGAGCCAGCAGGTCGGCACAGAGCACTGTCTCTTTGTCGTCGGGGTTTTCCTTCATGTAAAAGGCCTTGGCCCCCTTGGGGTAGCATTCTACGAAGATGGGCCGGTCGTACTGCTGGGTCAGTATCGTCTCGTCCTCGGCCCCCAAATCGTCTCCGAATTTTATGGAGCTTCCCAATTCGTTGAGTTTCTTCACCGCATCCCTGTAGGATATGCGGTAGAACGGACCTTCTAGGACCGACTTGAGTGGGGAGAGTTCCCTCTCCAGGAGGGCCAGCTCCTCTTTGCAGTGTTCCAACACCTGTTCCACCGTATAGCTTACCAGGGCTTCCTGAAGGTCCATGTTGTCCTTATGGTCGTAGTAGGCCACCTCGGGCTCCAGCATCCAGAACTCGGTGAGGTGCCTCCTTGTCTTGGATTTTTCCGCCCTGAAGGTGGGGCCGAAGCAATAGACCTTGCCGTAAGCAGCTGCCGCCGCCTCAGCGTACAGTTGTCCAGTCTGAGCCAGATAGGCCTTCTGGTCGAAGTAGTCCAGTTCGAAGAGACCGGAAGCTCCCTCCCCGATGGCTCCGGTTATTATGGGGCTGTCCACCAGGAGGAAGTCTCTGTCGTGGAGGAACTGTCTCCAGGACCAGACTATCCTCTCCCTTATGGTCATGATGGCCCTCTGTCTCTGGCTCCTCAGCCAGAGATGGCGGTTGTCCAACAGGAAGTCCACCCCGTGGTCTTTCTTGCCTATGGGATATTCGTCGGTCGGGTTGTGATTCACCTTTATGTTGGAGACTGTGAGCTCCACTCCCGATGGGGCCCTGTCGTCGGATCTGACCGTCCCGGTTATCTCCACCGACGCCTCCATCCAGAGTTTCTTGGCCGCTTCGAATTCTTCCGGAGAGACCTCTTTTTTTACCATGACGGCCTGTACGAATCCCGATCCGTCCCTTATCTGGAGGAAATGTATTTTTCCGGAGCTTCTTTTGTTGTACATCCATCCTCTGATACTAACCTCTTCTTCGACGTGTTGCGGCATGTCCTTGATAGTGATCCACGGTGCTGCCATAAGCGAGACCTCCTCGTCGGATTTCGATCTTCCCGAAATAGGGCATGTATATGATACACTAAGTTTGAGATTTCATTTTGCAATGGTGGGAGGGGTTCCGTTGGATCTACCTAGACTTCTTATAGCCGATGAACGGAGAGGGGGGACTATTCCTCCTGGTATAGTTATCGCTGCCACGTTGAAGTCCCTAGGGATTCCTCTGAGGCTTTTTTGTGGCTGTATGGACGAGAGTTATCTCAGGATGTTATCTCTCGGTTGCGAGCAAGAGGTGTTCTCTATCGACCCTTTCCAGTTTCGGAGCGAGGCGGATCTTCGTCTTTTCTTCGGCACTGTAGCCAGGAGCGACAGCCTCAACCTGGTGTTATCACCTCTTGGATCGATGGTTTCGGAGGACCATATGTCGGTGGATAGAGGTACCGCCGATTTGGCCCGGATGTTGGGCGTAGGGCTGTTGGCCCTCCCCCATGCCAACCCGGTGGCCTCTCTAAATTCGAGGATAATGACGGGTGTCTACGAGGATCTGAAGGAAAGTGATGTCGAGGTTTACGGGGTTCTTTTTTCATCGGTCTTGAACCCTCGGGAGTTTCAGCTGTTGGAGGTCGAGCTTGGGAGGATGGTCCCGTCGATGTCCCTCGGTTACATACCCCGTTATATGGAACGAAGGTCTCTATCCCTGGTGGAGCTTTGCTCCGATCCCAGAGTGGCCCAGCCGATCAAGACCCTGGGACATCAGCTCAAGGGCATGACCGGACAGATCGATTGGGAGGCCGTCTTGGCTTTTGGGAAACGTTCGCTGGATATGTCCGTGCCGGACAGACGGATCGAGCCTATCGCAGGAAACCCCCTGGTCTCAGTGATCACCGATCATTCCACATCCCTCGGACTGGAAAACGACCTGCTTTTTTTCAAGACCATCGGCTGTAGGGTGGAACAGGTTCCCCTGCTTCAGGGTACCATTCCCCATGGTGCCGCAGTGGTCTACGTACCTCACGGTCTGCCCCACGTGGCGATGAAAAGACTTCAGCTGAACGAAAAACTGTACAATCAGATAAAGAGCATGCCTGTTAGGAGGGCTTCCGCCTTAATCAACGGTGGTTTGTCCGCGCTGTGGGGCAAGTGGTATGCTTTATCCTCCGAGGCCAGAGACCGTATGCCCGGTTTCAACGTAATGGAGAACGACGGTTTCGTCCTGGGGCCCTATTTCAAGGGGACCGGTGTTCCTGTCGAGATGGTCCCTTTCGGGGGAGGAATCACGAAGGTCCTGCCTCTCGACGAAGGGGAGAAGCTGAGAGGGTTCCTTCCCGATTACATGAAAAAGACGTTGGGCGTTCCCGGGCGAGGTATGTGCGGTTGGTCCGTCAGGGATCTCAGGAATAAAGACTCTATGGGAGAGGCCGGCTGGAAGGTCGGAGATGTGGTCGGCAGTCACGCCAGGGTAGAGCTTTGGAGCTGCCCTGAGGTGATCAAACGATGGATAAGGCAGGTGGGACGATGATGGAGGGGCCATCTCGCATAGAAGACAGGGTGTCCGCGGTCTGGAGAGACGGAGATCCTGTCCTGTGGTGGAACGGTGAGTGGATGACCGCTAGGAAGCTGTTCGACATGGCCGAAGATTCCAAGATGGTCCTGTCCGGCGGTGGCTTTCGAAGGGGTGACAGGCTCATGGTCCTCATGCCCAACTGTCCCGCCCTGCTTGCTTTGTCGATAGCATGTTGGCGTCTCGGCGGCACGGTGGTTCCGGTCAATCCCCAGGCAGGACCGGAGGCTGTCCTATCCTCCATCGACGCGGTAGAGCCCTGTGCTGTCGTGGTAGGAGCCCCTCTGGAGGGGGCTTTTTCCTCTCTGTCGGAGAGTCCCGTCCCGGTCATCCCCATGCCTTTGGACGCTCCCATCGATGTGTTTCGAGGAGCCGACACCTCGATCTCGGAGGACCATATCGCTTTGCTTTTCTCAACGTCCTTCCGAACTTTCATACACTGGGGTTCATCGTGAGTGGGATTCTGCCTATGCTTTTTCATTTTCGTCAGGTGATTCTCCCTTCGTTCATGCCGGTCGACAGGACCTTGAGGGCCATAGAGGCCTCCGGAGTTACCGCAATAGTCGCGGTACCAACCATGTTGAGATTCATGGTTGCCGCCGGCTTGAGGATGGGAATGAGATTTTCCTCGGTTCGTCTTGTCATAAGTGGAGGCGACCGTTTTTCCGTGGATCTCGATTCCCGAATAGAGAAGGTTTTCGGGGTGCCGGTCCTGGAGGGGTATGGATTGACCGAATGTTCCCCTATATTGGCGGTAAATCCCTCTTACCGGACCCGTAAGCTAGGCACGGTCGGTCCCATTCTGGACGGTCTGGAGTGGCAGATCCGAGGTCTGGACGGAGAGGTCAAGGAGGAGGGCGGAGAAGGTGTCCTGTGGGTCAAAGGCCCTTCCGTTGTCTCGCGTTATTTCAGGAATCCCGAGGTGTCGGCGGAGAAGTTCGTGGACGGTTGGTTCAACACGGGGGACGTGGTGTCCATAGACGGCGACGGATACGTCAGTATCATGGACAGAGCAGGGGATATGATAATCGTGGGAGGGTTCAACGTCCACCCTCAGGAGGTCGAGGCGGTGCTTTCCTCTTATCCCGGGGTAAAAGAGGCTGTCGTAGTCGGCAAGGAGAATTCCTTCAGCGGTCAAATTCCCTGTGGCTATGTGATATTGGATCCCGGTGTCTCTGTGACTTCTGCGGAGCTGATCTCTTACTGCAAGGGACACCTGGCCCATTACAAGGTTCCTCGAAAAATAGAGACGGTTGAGGATTTTCCCAGGAATAGCCTGGGCAAGGTGCTGAGAAGGGTCCTACGAGATAGCTTGAATCGAGGGTAGAGATAAGGGGCAAAGGGAACTAATTTAAGGGCACCTCTAAAAACGCTACTTCTCGGACGTGAGTTTTTAGAGATGCCCTCAACGGGAGACCGGTTTTACTCCTCGGTCTCCCGTTTTCTGCCTTACAAACCAAGAGCTCTTATGGCGTCCTCCACGTTGGAGAAGCGGAACTCAACGTCCTTCAACATATTCCCTATCGCCATGAAGTCACCTCTTCCGAGGGCCCTTAGGGAAGCTCTGTCGCTGGCGGTATCGCCGAAGAAAAGGGGCCAGCTTTTGTCCAGTCTTCTGCAGAGCAGGTCCAATCCCTCCGGAGAGGGCTTTTTTATGCCGTCGTCGGAGCAGATAGCCATGTCTCTCGGAAGGTCCTTCCAGCCCATGGCCTCCAGAGCCAGGCTCAGTTCCTTTCTGGACCTTCCGGTGTATATGCCCACAGGAAGAGGAATCTTCTTCCAGTGACGTTTCATCATGGGAGTCTCCTCTAGCCAGAAGCCGTAGTCATCCTGGTTTTTCGGCTCTCTGCCTAGAAGCTCCCTGGTCTTGTCCGATCCAAAGTAGAGCTCCTCGCAGCATCTCCTGGTCTCGTCGTATGGAGCGGTCGAATCCAGGTTCTCCTCCATCCACGCTACCAGGGTAAGACCGGAGGACTCTATCTTTTTCATCGTTTCCTCCCACTCCCAGGGAGAGGGGAAACTCTCCTCCAGGCTCTCCTTCCCCTTGGACGCCGCCAGAGAGACGAGACCCCAACAGATATCGTAGTCGTCGTTCAGCAGCGAGAACTGTTTGGACGTCTCGAAATGACGTTGAGAGAATGGGTTGACGTCGATCTTTCTTCCGAGAAGTCCCTCCCATATTCTGGGTATCGCGGTCTTTATGACCTTAGGAAAGGATTTGTCCGTGTTCATTAAAACTCCGTCTACATCAAATATAATGCAATCAGCCTTTAGCGGTGATAGAATGGACATGAAAAACCTCCAAGATATAGAGAATGACTACCCATTTTAAGGCTACCGAACCGAGGTGGCAAGGGTCAAAACACCTTTTAGAATCAAGAGAGGTCTTCGCCATGATAGAGATACCGCTAAAAAAGAGCTCGACCGTTCCCCTGTATCGCCAGATGTCCGATCATCTCGAGAAGATGATAAAAAGCGGTGCTTTTTCTCCGGGAGAGAGACTGCCGGGAAGCAGAGGTTTTGCCAAAAGCCTGGGCGTCAGTCGAATGACGGTGATGGAGGCATTTCGTCGTCTGGAGGACCTGGGATTGATAGTCCAAAGGGGACGAAGCGGGGCTTACATCGCCGGTATCGTCGGTGAAAGGGAGAAGGTCCGGGATCGTTCGTCTAACAGGTGGTCCCTGGCCGGGGAGCTGCCGTCTCGTTCTCTCATCCCGTCGGAGGAATTGGCCAGGATCGCCAAATCGGTCCTCTACAGAAGGGGAGGGGACGTCCTTAGGGAAAATCCTACGGCAGGTATAGACGAGCTCCGTAGAGCTTTGGTAGTTCACGCCGCTTCCAGAGGGATCCCGGCGGATTGGCAGGATGTGACGGTCACCTCCGGTGGTCGTCAGGGCTTGGCCGTTTCCTTCGGGGCTCTGAAATCCGCTGGTGTATCGGAGATCCTTATGGACGGGCTGAACTATCCCGATGCCTGGATCCTCGCCATGGCTGAGGGGCTCTCCGTCGTTCCCTTTTCTCGCCCCGGGGATCCTCGGGAGGACATGGAGAGCCGTTCTTCCCATACGGCTCTATATCTGGTTCCCAGTTTTTCCAATCCCACCGGGCATACCATGGGCGGATCCATCAGGGAGCAGGTTTTGGCGCTGTCCCATGCAAAGGGAATGTGGATAGTGGAGGACGACGCCTACGGCGAGCTTCGTTACGGCGATTCAAGCGTTCCCGCCCTCAGGGCGATGGACGACGGGAAAAGGTTGGTATATCTGGGGTCCTTCAGTCAGGCCCTTTTCCCCGGAATACGTCTGGGCTATTCCCTGGTTCCAGGAGGGATAAGAGGCCGTTTTCTCCGTTCTCTCGCGGAAAGAGGCGGCCCGGCTTCGTCTTTGGTCCAGCACGTTTTGGAGAGGTTCATCGTTTCCGGTGGTCTGGAGGAGGCTCTGGAAAGGGCCAGGCTCGAGATGGCCTGTAGGATGAGATCTCTATGTACGTCTCTTGTCGATTCTGGATTGGGCAGTTTTTCAAGACCTCAGGGAGGTATCTATCTGTGGTTGGAAACCCCTGGTCTCAGCGGGAGGGATCTGGCTAGGTTGGCCTCGAACAGGGGGGTCGAGGTCGCCTCCGGAGATAGTTTTTCCTTGAATGGAGAGGCGGTGGAGGCCGTCCGTCTCTCCGTGAGCGATATCTCCTTGAACGATATCCCTGAGGCTGTGAAGGTTCTAGCCGATGCCTGGAGAGGTCAACTTTCGTCCTTGAAGTAAAGGTGGAGGGATTTTTTCCAGATCCATAGAGCGGCTACAGCCGTGCCGGTTCCTCCGGTCAGCCCCCATATTATGTAGTCTAGCCGTCCTTTTCCGATCAGAAAACCTCCCATGCCGGCTAAAGCGTAACCGTACATCACGATTGTGGCGATGGATAGCAGGAGAACGATTATACGCAATGCAGTTCCTCCTAACTGTGGTGTTACCTCTAAGAATGCAAGTCCTTCGTGAAATCGTATCGTCCGTGACTTCTTAGAAGTTCCTTGCGGGTAAGGTGTTTTTGTCGCAATGAGCCACTATGATATCATACTCCTTAAAAGGAGGTAGCCTTATGAATTCCGTCGCAGATGTCGACCTTGATTTTCTCCGGAGATCTTTCAAAATAGCGGAGAAAGCACGGGCCAGAGGGGATCATCCCTTTGGAGCTATTTTAGTTTATCACGGTGAAGTGTTGCTTGAGCAGGGCAACGTGGTGGAGACCGGACGAGATCTTACCGGTCATGCCGAGATAACCCTGGTCAGGGTTGCCTCGAGTTCTCTCGAAAGGGCCGTTTTGACCGAGAGCTGTCTTTATTCAAGTGCGGAGCCCTGTGCTATGTGTAGCGGAGCGATCTACTGGGCTGGAATCGGAAGGCTGGTCTATGGTCTTAGCGAGTATCGCCTTAGGAGGGTGACTGGATCGGACGAGAGAAACCTGACATTGGATGTTCCCTGTCGGGATATTTTCGCCAAGGGTAGGTCGAGGATCGAGGTGGTAGGGCCCATGTTGGAGGACGAGGCGGAGGAGGTCCATCGGGGATTTTGGGAGTCACGCCTTTAGGTGATGAGTAGAAGGAGGTAGCGAGATGAGGGCTTTTTGCAAGTTGACCGTTGCGTTTCTGTTTATATCGGGGATTTTCTGTAGTTCCGCCTGGGCGGATAAGGTCAAGGTGGCCTTGATATTACCCAGCACCATAGACGATATGGCCTGGGGACAGGCGATGTACGATGGGCTTAAGGCGGTTCAAGAGGGGATGGGAGACGATAATTTCGAGCTGGCTGTCAGCGAAAGGCTGTGGAATGCCGTCGACGCCGGATCAGCCATCAGACAATACGCCTCTCAGGGATACTCGTTGGTTATCGCTCATGGAGCCCAGTATCAGAGTGTGTTGGACGAGGTCGCTCCGGATTTCCCCGAGACCTCTTTCGCCTACGGTACCGGGTTCAACGCCGGAGCTCCCAACATATTCGCCTACGATCCTCACGCTCAGGAAGGAGCCTATCTCCTGGGGATGTTGGCTGGGTTGACCACCAAGACCGGTATCATCGGTGTGGTAGGGCCTGTGGAGGCTGGCGATGCCATAAAATACAACAAGGGCTTCGTAAAAGGGGTGAAGGCTTCCAATCCGGATGCCAAGGTCCGAATAGCCTATACCGGTAGTTTCGGAGATCTCGTAGCAGCAGGGGAGATCGCTAAGACCCACATAAAAGCCGGAGCGGATATCCTGACCGGTTCGGCTCAGCAGACGGTGGGAGCCATAAAGGTGGCCTCCACAAAACCGGGAGTATTCTGGCTTTCTACCGATATGGATCAATCTTCCTTGGCTCCCGATACCGTTTTGGCCGCTCAGGCCTACGATTTTTCCGAGGTAGTGGAGCAGATGCTGGAACTTCGAAAGTCCGGTATCCTAGGTGGAAGGCATATAGCCTTAAGCCTCGCTACCGGTACTTTGGACCTCGTGTGGAACCCTGAATTGTCCGATTCGATCCCTGAGGAAGTGGTGACCAGGATCGAGGAGGCGAAGGAGAAGATAGCCTCCGGCACCTTGAAGGTAAATCTGGATTAGAGACGGGAGATCTAGAGATGGATCCGGTCATCGACGTTCTGGAGATGCGCAACATAACGAAACGTTTCCCCGGGGTTCTCGCCTGTGACGATGTAACCCTGGATGTGCGATCCGGCGAGGTTCTGGCTCTGCTAGGAGAAAACGGAGCGGGAAAGACTACCTTGATGAACGTCCTTTACGGCCTGTATCGTCCCGATGAAGGATCCGTCTTCGTCGATGGAGAAGAGGTCAGCATATCCGACCCCAGTTCTGCCTTTGCTCTGGGCATAGGCATGGTGCACCAGCATTTCATGCTGGTGCCCAATCTCACCGTCCTCGAGAACGTGGCTCTGGGGCTATGTGACGGAATGGGACTTCGTCTGGACCTCGAATCGGTTCGCAGCAGAATAGAGGACGTAGAGTCCCGTCACGATCTTCCTGTCCAGGTCGATTCTCCGGTGTGGCAGTTGAGCGTAGGAGAACAGCAGAGGGTGGAGCTGGTGAAGATACTCTGCCTGGGGGCCAAGTTGCTCATACTTGATGAGCCGACCGCAGCTCTAACTCCTCAGGAAACGGAGGATTTGATGGCTCTCCTCAGGAACATGGTGTCCAGAGGCTGTTCGGTTGTCTTTATAAGCCATAAGTTGAACGAGGTGAAGGCGGTCAGCGACAGGGTGGCGGTGCTCCGATCCGGAAAGTTGGTATGGGAGGGGAGCTCATCCGTTCTTTCGACCGCCGAACTTGCCGAGAAAATGGCCGGTCGCACAGTCTCTATGCCCGTCTCGGAGGCAGTTCCCGTAAGTGGCAAGATAGCTTTGCGAATAGACGATGTCGTGGCTAAGGGGGATCGAGGAACGGCGGCCTTGAGAGGCCTTTCTCTCGATCTTCATGCCGGAGAGATCGTCGGTATCGCAGGGGTTTCCGGAAACGGACAGAGGGAGCTGGCCGAGGTGTTGAACGGGCTTAGACCGATAGAAAAAGGGGATATAACCTTAGGCGACGAGACCATAGTGGGTCTATCTCCACAGAAGATCATCGATATGGGGATGGGGTACATACCGGAGGATCGTCTGAACGAAGGGATCATTCAGTCCTTTTCCGTCAGGGAAAACCTGATCCTCAAGGATTATTTTCGTCCTCCTATGGCTCGAGGTGGCTTTATGGATAAAAATGCCTCGGCACGAAGAGCTCGAGAGCTTATAGAGGAGTTCGACGTGAGGACCCCGGATATGGAGACGCCCTGCAGTTTTTTATCCGGTGGAAACATACAGAAGGTTATATTGGCCAGGGAACTTTCGAGACGGCCCTCGGTCCTGGTGGCGGCTTATCCCATAAGGGGACTCGATCTGGGGGCGGCGGAGTTCGTTCACAGAAGGCTATTGCAGGCTCGGGAAGAAGGGGCCGCCGTCATGCTGATCTCGGAGGAGCTGGACGAGATAATGGATTTGAGCGACAGGATCGCCGTTATCTACGAAGGCAAAATCCTAGAGGTCCTGGATCGGAAGGACGCCACCAGAGAGGCTTTGGGGCTTCTGATGGCGGGAGTTCCCAGAGAGGAGGCCCGTTCTAATGGATAGAGGAAAGACGGCTCTGTATCGTTTTTTCGTGGTCCTCTGTGCCCTCTCCGTCGCACTGGGGATAGGTGCGGTGCTTTTTCTGTTGGCTGGGGCCAACCCCCTGAAAGCCTACGAAGTGATGCTCCTCGGGCCTCTGAAGGACAGCTTCGGTTTATCGGAGATATTGGTAAGGGCGGCTCCTTTGACTATGGTTGCCCTTGGGATAACGATAGCCTTCAGGAGCGGGATACTCAACATCGGCGGTGAGGGACAGATACAGATAGGGGCGATCTGCGGTGCCGCGGTGGCGTTGCTTTATCCCGAAGCTCCCTGGTACATCGTAGTCCCCCTCTCCTTCTGCGCCGCCTTTGCCGGAGGGGCCCTGTGGGGCGGAATAGCTGGATGGATGAGAGCCTATCTGTCGGTGAACGAGATTCTCAGTACCGTAATGCTCAACTACGTAGCCTTCCAGCTTTACATGTTCCTGATAAGAGGGCCAATGATAGACCCTAAAGAGGTCGCATATGGTACGGGAGTCCCTCAGACTGCCCTGGTGGACCGTGCCCTGTGGCTTTGGCGTATGTGGCGCCCTACCAGGCTTCATTCCGGGATACTGTTGGCAATTGTCCTGGCCCTATCGGTGTATTTGTTTCTGTGGAAGACACCTGTGGGGTACAGGTTGAGGGCTACCGGGGCAGGCAAGAGAGCCGCTCGCTATGGAGGTATAAGGGTCAACCTCTATCTGGTTTTGGCGATGATGCTTTCAGGAGGTTTCGCCGGTTTGGCTGGAGCCAACGAGGTCTTGGGTATCCATCACAGGGCGTTGGAGTCTCTCTCCGCCGGGTACGGTTTCAGCGGCATAGTTGTGGCGTTGTTCGGAGGGCTTCATCCCTTAGGAACTATCCCTGCCGCCTTTTTTTTCGGGGTACTCATAGTGGGAGCGGACATGATGCAAAGGGCCGTGTCGGTGCCGGCCGCCATAGTCCTGGCTATACAGGGGCTCGTGATAATGTCCATAGTGTCCAGCCAGGTATTCATCGCCGATCCGAGAATGAGGAACAGGCTTAAGCGACTTGTTTCCCGCCCGGATCGATCGGAGAGAAAGTGCGGTGATTACGGTGATTGACATCGTCTTAGGGGTCGTTTCCATGGGAATACCCCTGTCCGTTCCCTTGATATTGGCGGGGTTGGGGGAGATGTTCGATCAAAGGGCCGGTATCTTCAACCTGGGAGTCGAGGGAATCATGATGATGGGAGCCTTCGTCGGCTTTTTTACCGTCCTCAAAGGAGGAAGTCCGTGGTACGGCTTTCTTGCCGCCATGGTGGTCGGAGCGGTAATGGGAGCTGTCATGGGATTGGTCAGCATAGTTTTCAAGGCTCAACAGGGGATTTCCGGTATCGGTCTATATATGTTGGGATGGGGGCTCTCCGGTACCCTTTTCAGGATATACGTAGGATGGATAACCACCATAGAGGGACTCACCCCGATAAACTTCGGTCCTCTTGGGGAGATTCCGATAGTTGGATCGGTGCTTTTCGGTCACGATCCGATGGTCTATATAACCTTTGCCCTTATAGGCGTTTCCGGTTACGTTCTGTATCGCACTTCCTGGGGGCTGAAGGTCAGAGCTGTGGGAACATCTCCTAGAGCGGCGGATACTCTCGGTATCGACGTCAACAGGATAAGATTCCAATGTGTGATCGTTGGGGGCGTGATGGCCGGCTTGGCCGGGGCCTATCTGAGCATCTGCTCTGCCCAGATATTTGCGGACAACATAACCGCTGGTAGGGGGTTCATAGCGGTTGCTTTGGTCTATTTCGGTCGATGGACCCCCTGGGGGGTGGCCGGAGGGGCCCTTCTCTTCAGCATGGCTCACGCTCTTCAGCGTTCTATACAGGTCTACGGTTTTTCCTTCCCTTACGAACTGGCGGTGGTTTTTCCCTACCTTTTAGTCATATGTTGCCTGGCATTTTCCTTCAAGTCCAAGGACAGTGGACCTGCCGCTTTGGGAAAACCTTACGACAGGGAATTCAGAGGGTGACATCGGTTGGTACACGATCTCACCGGTTCCATTGTGTATTATCCCGATATCATGGTACTATTATAACGATTGTACAATCTGTGATACCGAACGGGGGAATAATAAATGAGGGAACCTCGGCTTTACACTACCTCTGCCGATTACGCTTATCAGGAGTTGAGACACAAGATAGTCACCAAGCAGCTCAAGCCCGGACAGAGGCTTCCTGAGGTAAATATAGCGGTTCAGATGGGAGTGAGTCGGACTCCCGTTCGAGAAGCGCTGAGGCGTCTTTCCAGCGAAGGTCTGGTCAACATAATTCCCAACAGCGGGGCTCGTCTGGCATCTCCTACGATAAAGGAGATGGAGGATACGTTCATAGTTAGGGAAAAACTGGAGTGTCTTTCCATCGCCATGGCAGCTGAAAGGATAGGAGATCGTCATCTGAGACGACTGGAGGAGCTCGTTCTGGACGAGGTCAGAGCCGTCGAGGAGAGAAATTTGGAAGCTTATCTAGAGGCTTACGAATGGTTTCATCGTACTATAGCCGATGCAGGGTCCAACAAGGTCTTGGCAGAGTTCGTAGGAAATATACTCGCCAGGACCAACGCCTATGTCGTGTTTTACGATCCGTTCTACGAACAGGATGAAAACCCCACCTTGGAGGAACATAAATCCATATTGGAGGCCCTGTCCCATCGAGACGGAGAGACTTCGATAGCCCTTATGAGAGCTCATCTGAGGAGGTCCATGTCCTGTCTTAAGAGTCCGGACACGGACGACTGATAATTCGAAAGAGACGGGGCTTCCCCCGTCTCTTTTTTTGTCAAAACCACCGTGCCATGAGAAAATGGATCGTCTTGAGGGGAAAAAGATACAGAAACCTTGAGTTTATATCACACCGAATTGGAGGATTTTACTATGAAAGATAGAAAGCTTCCCACCTTGGATCTTAAAAGGGGTTACGCTCGTATCAAGGACGAAATCGATCAGGCAGTCAAGGAGGTGCTCGAGAGCCAGTACTTCATAATGGGGCCCCAGGTATCCGGTTTGGAGTCCGACGTGGAGAGATATCTGGAGGTCCCGAGGGCTATCGGCTGTGCCTCCGGCAGTGACGCTCTGGTGCTTGCCCTTAAGGCCTTGGATCTCAAGCCGGGAGACGAGGTCATAACCACCCCTTATTCTTTCTTCGCCACGGCAAGCTGCATAACCCGCTTAGGGGCTACTCCGGTGTTTGCCGACGTGGATCCCGACAGCTACAACGTTACGGCAGAGACCGTGTTGTCCAAGGTCACCGATAAGACCAAGGCTTTTATCCCGGTCCACCTTTTCGGCCAGATGGTCCACATGGAGGAACTCTCGAAAGAGCTCGAGGCCAGAAACGTGGCGATAGTGGAGGACTGTGCCCAGGCCTTCGGCTCCTGGAGATCCATCGACGGAGCTCCCGTCAGAGCCGGGGCTTTCGGGGTTCTCGGCTGTTTCTCCTTCTTCCCTACCAAAAACCTGGGAGGCTACGGAGACGGTGGCATGGTCGTCTCCAGGGACCAGCAGATGGCGGACAGAATCGCCAAGCTCAGGGTTCACGGAGCCGGTACGACCTATTTTCACGACGAGGTCGGGATAAACAGCCGGTTGGACGCCATTCAGGCAGCTGTGTTGAGGGTAAAACTTCGTCATCTGGACAGCTGGAACGAGGAGCGCCGCATCGCGGCCGACAGGTATAGGGTCCTCTTCGCGGAGCACGATCTCCTGGGGATAGTCACCCCTCCCGGCGAAGACGAGGGCAACTACCATATCTACCACCAGTACGTCCCCAAGGTGATAAGGGACAGAGACCGCCTTCTCGAGCATCTGGGTTCGGAGGGCATCACCGCCAGGGTCTACTATCCTCTGTCTTTGCATATGCAGAGGTGTTTCAGTTTCCTTGGCTATGATAAAGGGGATTTTCCCGTATCGGAGAGCTTGACCGAGCAGACAATAGCTCTTCCCATTTTCCCGGAGATCACCGAGGAGGAGCAGGAGTGGGTGGTCTCCACAATAGCCGCATTTTACGGAAAGAAATAGCCCAGATTCGTCTGATGTAATTTGACCTTTTGCTCCGGATATGTAAAAATACTGTTGCCCCGGGAGACTCTCCGAGGGTATCATCGTCGAAGAAAATAAGACCCCTCTGGAGGTGAGGACATGTTCCCCTTCTTTTTCGATCCTACGATGGTCTTGCTTTTGCCGGCTCTTCTGCTCGCCTTTTGGGCTCAGGCCAGGGTCAAGTCCACCTTCGCTCAGTACAGCCATGTGGCTTCCCGTCGGGGAGTTACCGGTTCGGACGTCGCCAGAGCTCTGTTGATGCAGTTCGGCCTGTCCGATGTGCCGGTCCGTCCTATTGCTGGCAACCTGACGGATCACTACGATCCCGGAAACAGAAGCCTTAGTCTGTCCGACTCGGTATACGGAAGTACCAGCATAGCGGCTATCGGCGTCGCTGCTCATGAGGTCGGCCACGCCATACAGCACCAGGAAGGCTATATGCCTCTTCAGTTCAGAAACGCCATAGTTCCAGTCGTCAACATCGGCTCCATGGCCGCGTTCCCGTTGTTCTTCATAGGACTTCTCTTCAGAGGTCAGACCCTGATGAACGTGGGGATAGTGCTGTTTCTGGGAGTGTTGGTTTTTCATCTGGTTACCTTGCCGGTTGAGCTGGATGCCAGTTCGAGGGCCCTTAAGGTCCTGGATGGAACGGGAATGCTTGCTTCCGACGAATTGTTAGGTGCCAGAAAGGTTCTCAACGCAGCCGCTCTGACATACGTTTCGGCCACGGTGATGGCCGCGGCTCAGTTGATCCGGCTTTTAGTCTTGAGAAATATGTTCGGCGGAGACGATTAGCCCTCCGGTCGGACAGAAAAGGCTTTTCAGCCGGTAGAGGCTATACTAAGATAGGGTGGCCCTCCTGATTATGGAGAGGCCACCCTTTATCGTGGAGAGAGGAGGTCTCACAGTGCCCCTTTTGATAATATTGGCCCTGATGTTCTTCATGCCCTGGTTGGGCTTTATGTTGCTTCTGATGGTGGGATTGTTTCTCGTGGTTATGATCCCCTTGGGATTCGCGGCGAGCTCTTTTTTCTGGGCCTTGGCTGGCCCGTCCCAGCTCTTTAAGATGCTTTTCGATAAAAAGGTCAGAAAGAACCACGCTCTGGAACACGCCACAGCGAGAGTTTTATCCTACAGAGGATACCCCGGTCTCGCCGGAGAGGCCGACGGCAGGGGGTTCAGCATCAGAGGCCTCCCCGATCCTTCGTTGGTGTTCGACGCCGCTAAGGAGGCCAGGGATCGTCTGGTTTCCGGAGAGTCGGAGCTTGCCATACATCCCCGATGTGGCACTACCGTGGTGGTCGTCAATACCCTTTCGTCCCTGATATTCATAGCGTTGTTGATCGCCACCGGATCCATGAGCCTGCTTTCCGTGATATTGGCTCTGGTGGTGGCTCAGTTCTTGGGCCCGATGGTCAGCCCCTGGGTGCAGAGACACGTGACTACCGATCCCGACGTGAGATCTCTTCGCGTTGCCGGTGTGGAACTGCGTTCGTCGAACAGGGTTTTATTCGGTGCGGCTGTAAGAATGGCCGATTCAGTCTATGTCAGCACCGTCGACGATAGCGGAGTGATAGATGCGGAGGTCGTTTAAAGTGATCGAAAAAAGGAAAAAAGAGGGCAATCGGCCTCATGGAGGAATCGATAGAGATAGAAAAGGACCTCGAAAGAGCGCGCATGGCGGTGACAAGGGCCCCCTGAGAGGAATAGAAGCGGCTTTGGAGGTATGGAGAGAGGTTCGCAGGGGGCGTTTCGCCAGCGAGAGTCTGAGGGCCATCTCCGACAGGGTATCCGAGAAGGATCGTCCCCTGGCGGCTACCTTGGTGTATTCTCTGATACGGAGGGAGTCTCTCTGGAAGGAAATAGTGGGACGTTTCCTGAAGACAGGAAGCAGCGGGGTTTCGCCTGCGGTTCGCGACGCCTTGATGGTAGGAGCCGCCGGAAGCCTGGAACTTAGGACCTTCGAACCAAGGGTCCTGGTTAACGCCCTGGTAGAATGGACGAAGTGTCGGGACGAGAGGGGGGCCAGGGTGGTGAACGCCGTACTGCGCCGCATAGTAGAGGGTGGCCCCGAGATCCTGGCAGAGATAGAACGGAGTGTCGCTTTTTCGGATCTTGCTATGAGGTCCGGGGTGCCTCTTTGGGCGGCGAAATCCTGGGAAAGCTCCTTCGGTAGAATCGAAGGCCGTGCCCTGATAGAGCTCCACTCTCAGCCAGTATCTCTGGCCCTGAGGGTCTCTCCGGGAGTCGACAGGACCGAGATGGTCAGGTGTCTCGGAGAAGGGGGATTCCCCGCCGTAGAGTCACCGGACCTGCCCTTTTCTATTCGGCTGGAGGGAACGGCACTGCCCACCGGATTGCCCGGCTACGACGAGGGCAAGATAACCCCTCAGAGCGAGTCCTCCATGGTGGCCCCTCTGGCCTTTGCCGGAAGAGGGAAGTTCTCTCGTCTTTTGGATATGTGTGCCGGCAGAGGCGGAAAGACCGGACAGCTAGCTCAGACTTTTCCCGAAGCTTCCCTGGAGGGGTGGGATCTGTCCGGACCTAGGATAAAGGCGGCGGTCAAGGAGATGAAGCGGTTGGGAATCTCCGACAGGGTCAATTTCTCCGTCGGGGACTCTCTGGAACTGGCTCCATCTTTCGTCCCCGACGGGGTCCTTCTGGACGCCCCTTGCTCCGGTAGCGGCACATGGCGCCGTCATCCCGAGTCCAAATGGAGGCTTTCCCAGGACGAACTGGCACGGTACGGAGCTATGCAGGCAAAGCTGTTGGGTAGAGCGCTGGACCTCGTCTCCACCGGGGGGACCGTGCTTTACTGTACCTGTAGCCTTTTTCGGGAGGAAAACGAACAGGTCGTCGCCAAGGCCATGTCCAAAAGATCCGACGTCGTAGAGCTGGAGCCGCCTCACGAGCTTGTCTCCCGATGTAGAAAAGGTCGTCCCTGGGGCTATTACACATGGCCGGACAATCCTTGGACCGACGGATTCTACATGGCTCTGTTGACTGTTATCGCCTGAGGAGGTCGAGGTCTTTTATGAAGAAAGTCATCCGTTTGAGCTTGGTATTGGTGCTGCTGGCGATCCTTGGTTCCGCCGGTGCGGTCTTCTACTTGGTCTTTTTCGGCGGAGAGTCGGTGGTCGTGCCTCCTATGGTTGGGGCCTCCGTCCTAGACGCCGTGGACATGGTAGAACGTATGGGGCTCCAGGTCAGAGTGGACCAGGAGGAATCTCTCGAGCCGAGGGGAACCGTCGTAGCCCAGTGGCCTCAATCCGGAGTCAAGGTTAACAGCGAGAAGATCATCATACTCAAGGTCAGCAAAGGAGGGTATAAAAAAGCCCTTCCAGACCTGAGGGGAATGGAGTTCTCAAGGGCCACCGCGAAGCTCCAGGAACTGGAATTTCTCCTCGGAGATGTCATAAGAGTTGTAAACGACAAGCCCTCGGGAGTCGTGGTGGCTCAGAACCCGGCCGCTCCCGTTATGATAAGCCGTACCAGGCCGGTTGCCCTTCTGGTAAGCATGGGACCGGAGAAAAGCAGCTCCGGCAGAATAGTGGTTCCGGATGTCCTGGGAAAGGACGAAGAGTCAGCCAGAAAACTAGTCGCTCAAAGCGGTCTATCCGTCTCTGTGGAGTACGTCTATACCCAGTCTTCACCTCCCGGGATGGCCATATCCTTGAGGCCTAAAGCGGGAACCTCTCTGCCATCTGGGGGCAACGTTACGGTGAAGGTCTCCACGATGAGGCAATCGGCAAAACCTCCCAGACCGGCGGAAAACGATAGCCCCACCGTATCTACCTCCCCGGCGGAGATAACCGTTCCCGGAAGTACTACCCAGCCAGGGACCCAGACGACCGTTTCCACTCAGCCCTCGAAACCCTCTTCCGGCGGAGCCAGGATCGTCGTGGTTCCCGGGGAGGATGCTTCTGGACCGAGACCTGCTCCTGCGCCCGACGAAGGACAGTCTCAACAGGAACCGGCACAGCAGCGTCCCGAGACACCTCCGGTAACGTCGGAGCCCGGCAAGACTGCCAAGATCAGGTATCAGGTGCCGCCTCTGACCAAGCCGCTGCAGTTGAAGATAGAGATAATCGACAAAAAGGGAGCCAGGACTTTGGTCGAGAAAGAGGTTTCAGGCGGTGAATATGTCTCTCTCGACGGAAACTACGTCGGAGAGGCCGCGGTTACAATATATCTCGGAGGAGAATTCGTATGGCAAGACAGATATCGTTAAATCCGGAGGGCCTCAGGATAGCCCCTTCCCTGTTGTCGGCGGACCCCCTGTCTATGTCCGACAGTATAGCGTCGCTAAACGGAACCCACGACTGGCTTCACGTCGACGTGATGGACGGTCATTTCGTCCCGAATCTCTCCTATGGCCCCGCCTTGGTAGGGGCTCTGAGGAGGGCTTATCCCGACGAGGTCCTGGACGTTCACCTTATGGTAGAGCCTCCGGAGTCCTTCATAGAGAGCTTCCTGGATAAAGATCCCGATTTTCTCACGGTACACGTCGAGGCGACTACTCATCTTCACAGGGTCCTGAGCCGTATAAGGGAGAGAGGTGCACGTCCCGGAGTTGTCCTTAATCCCGGCACTCCTGTGGGTTCACTGTTTCCGGTGCTGTCCATGGTTGACATGGTCCTGGTCATGTCGGTAAACCCCGGTTTCGGTGGACAGTCCTTCATACCGGAGACGTTATCCAAGCTCGTCGATCTCTGCAGGATCAGGGCATCGAGAAAACTTTCGTTTCTGATAGAGATCGACGGAGGCGTCGGTGCTGGCAACGTATCTGAGATAGTCAGGTCCGGAGCAGACGTGGCTGTCATGGGCAGCGCCGTTTTCGGCACCGATGATCCGGGGAAAACGGTAGAAAAGATCAGAAAAATCGCCTTGGAGGGATCAAAAATATGAATGAATCCTTTGACGACGTTAGAGAACCAGATCGCTTCGACGACGTTAAGTCCGACAACAACGAGTCCTTGGTCTCTTTGGGAGACAGGCTCAAAGAGGAGAGAAACCGACAGGGTTTTACCCTGGACTACGTGGCGGACGAGACCAAGATCAGAAAATCCTACCTGGAGAGCATAGAGCTCGGAGAGATGGACGTCTTCAACGGAAACGTCTACAGGAGGGGGTTTGTCAAAAAATATCTGGGGTTCCTCGGCCGTATGGATCTATGGAAATCCTACGATTTCATCCTGGTGGAGAATGCCAGTGATAAAAAGCCCGAACCCCAACCTGCGCTGGGAGATTTCACCCCTCCTGCCAGGGGTTTCCGCAAAGGTTCTAGAAAAGGGGTCTTTCTGTTGCTGATGGCTGTGATCATCTCTGCCGGATGGTACGTCTGGTCCAACAGGGAGGGACTACACGACGAGGTGGTCAGAATACAGGAGGAAAAGGTGGCTGAACAGGAGAAGAGGGAGGAAGAGGCCAAGCTCTTGGCTGCCAGACAGAGGGAGATAGCCGCTGCCTCCGCCGACTTGACCTCCTCCGATATTCCCGGGGTGGCAGTAGCTCCGTCCTCCGTGGATTCAGCTGTGTCATCATCCCCTGCCTCGGCTGAGTCGGAGAGCCCGATCTTGACTATAAAGGCCCTGAAGGATTCCTGGATTCGCATAACCAGGGAGGGCGAAAGGGTTTTCGGTGGGACCCTCAAGGCCGGAGCCACTTCCGAGGTAGAGGCTACCGGGCTCATACACGTAATATACGGTCGTCCCGAAACCTTGAGCGTAAGCTGGAACGGCAAGCGGGTCGATCCTTCCACCGAGGGAGCCGGGCCGGTACACTTCGTCTACTCTTCCGACGGAACCCAGAAGGCCATCACCTCCGATGAGGCGGAGGCCCTCTGGAAGGAGCCGAGTCAGCCTGTCTCCTCCGAAAAGGCAGAGACGGAAGAAAAACCGGCTCCAGGGCCCAAAAAACTGCTTATAAAAGCCAGCAAGGGAGATTGTTGGATCAAGGCCACTAGAGACGGAAAGACCGTTTACGTTGGAACCCTTAAAAAAGGCGACCAGAGGGAACTGGATCTGACCTCCTCGATAAAGGTTACTTTCGGCAATCCTACCGCCGTGGCCGTATCCCTGGACGGCAAGGACGTCGGACGTCCAGGAACTCCCGGACGGGTCGGTCGAATTGTCTATGAAACGGACGGTTCTGTCAGGGACGTGTCCGAAGAATGAAAAAAATCCACATCCTCACATTAGGCTGTCCTAAAAACTCGGTGGACAGCGAGGTGTTGGCCGATAGATTCGACCCGGAAAATTGGACACTGGTCGACCGGGTGGAGGAGTGCGATATAGCCATAGTAAATACCTGCGGTTTCATCCAGCCGGCGGTGGAGGAGAGCATCGACGTCATCCTCGATCTGGAGGAGATGAAGGCCCAGGGGACATTGGAGAAAATCTGCGTCGTCGGATGTCTCGTCAACAGATACGGAGAGGACCTCAAAAAAGAGTTCCCCTCTGTCGACCTTTGGGCCGAGGCTGAGGACTGGGACTTCCTGGCGAGGGAACTAGGAATCGATTCGCCTCGACGAGGCCGACGGATTCTGACCGAATCGCCTTGGACCAGATATCTCAAGGTCGGCGAGGGCTGCGATACCAGGTGTTCTTTCTGCACGATCCCCTCCATCAGGGGACCTCTTAGAAGCAGGGACCCCAAGGACATCGTGTCCGAGGCGGTAAAGCTGGCGGAAGAGGGGGCCAAGGAGCTCTGTCTGGTGGGGCAGGATCTGACCGTTTATGGCTCGGATCTCTCGAAGCGAGGCTCTCTGTCCGCCCTTTTGGACGCTATGGAAGCCGAGCTTCCGGGGGATATATGGCTCAGGCTTTTTTACCTTCATCCGTCAAGGGTCGACGAGGTTTTCTTGGAGAGAGTGTTGAACAGCTCCAGGATATTGCCCTGGCTCGACATACCGATACAGCACGTAGACGCAGACGTGTTACGCAGGATGAACCGCCCTCCTGTGGAGGAGCATATCAGAAAGCTGTTTAAAGCCGGACGAAGGATGTTCCCGGACTTCGCCTTCAGGACCACCATAATGGTGGGCTTCCCCGGAGAGACGGAAAAAGCCTTTCAGTCCTTGCTGGACTTCGTGGAGGACGTAGCCTTCGATCGACTAGGGGCCTTTACCTTCTGTCCCGAGGAGGGCACCCCGGCGGCTTCCATACCGGACCAGATTCCTCAGGAGGAGAAGAACAGAAGATACGCCGAGTTGATGGAGCTTCAGCAGGGCATCTCTCTGACGAGGCAAAGAGGGTTCGTAGGAAAAGAGATGGACGTTCTGATAGAAGAGGTGGACGAGGAGGACGGAATCAGATGGGGCCGATCCTTCAGGGACGCTCCCGAGATAGACGGTTTGGTGTCGATATCGGGAGCCAAGGACGATGTGCCGGGCGACATGGTGAGGGTCTCTATAACCGACGCCTCGGAATACGACCTCTTCGGAGAGAGGGTACGTTCTGATGGCTAGTCCTACGAAGGAAATAAGGAGGGATTTCCCCTGGGCTCTATCCACCCTTTTCGGTCTGGGTGGTTTCTCCTCTATGCCAGGAACTGTAGGATCCGCCGTATGCTGTCTGATAGTGATGCCGGTGGTGTCGACCCCGTTGCTGCTCTTTTTGATAGTACTCTTCTCCGCTCTGGGAGTATGGGGAGCGGGAAAATACTCTAGGGATAGAGGGCTGTCCGATCCATCGGAGGTCATAGTGGACGAGGCCGTAGGGGTGTGGATATCCATGCTTGGTCACGTCACCTCGGTGGGCGCCTCTGGCTACCTGCTCCCAGCCTTGTTCCTCTTCAGGGTCTTCGACATACTCAAACCTATACCGGTCTCCACCGCGGAGAAACTACCCGGAGGATGGGGGATAATGGCCGATGACGTCGTGGCAGGCGTATTGGCCAACCTATTGCTGTGGACCTTCAGATGGATATTTATAGGAGACGGTTTCGTCCGTCTTTTCGGGTGATAGACTTTGTTCCCCGCGGATATAAAGGACCTGAGCCTACGGTTGAAGGAACTATGCCTAGACGGTAAAGTCAAGATAGCTCTCGCTGAATCCTGCACAGGTGGGCTGATAGGAGGGGCAGTCACCGAGATAGCCGGAAGCTCAGCCTACTTTCAGGGAACCGCCGGAACCTACTCCAACGAAGCCAAGGAAAAAATTCTATCCGTCCCTCCCGAGGTGATCGCGAAACACGGAGCCGTCAGCTCCGAATGTGCGGAGGCCATGGCAGAGGGAGCCTTGAAGCTGTACGATGCGAACATTACGATCTCCGTGACCGGTGTAGCTGGCCCGGATGGAGGATCGGATGATAAACCGGTCGGGACGGTATGGTTCGGTATCGCCGGAACCGGAAGGAGCCCCTCGTCTTTCAGGAAAAACTTCTCCGGGGGGCGTTCGTCCGTCCGTATGGAGACGGTCCGTGTCGCCCTGGAGACCTTGATATCCGAGCTGGGAGGTGTTTTAGTTTGACCGTCGTCAGGTCGTTCCTGGCCCTTCCGATTCCGGAAAAGCTCAGGGTTCTCGTGGAAGAGCTCATCGTCCAGGGACGAAGGGAATTCAGGTCTCCCCGATGGGTCAGAGGGGAGCACCTCCACCTTACCCTCCGTTTCTTCGGAGAGATAGAGGAGAAAAACTACTCGAGACTGGCGGAAAATCTAAAGACAGCCTTTGCTGACGTCCCTTCGGTGGAAGGAATATCCTTGGGGAAAGTCGGCTGTTTCAGACGGAAGGGATCCATCTCCGTCATCTGGATGGCGGTGGAGGAGAGAGGTCGTCAGGTTACCAGACTGGCGGAATTGGCGGGAAAAGCGGCGGTCGAGGCCGGTTTATCGTCGGAAAGACGACCTTTTAGGCCTCATATGACCCTGGCCAGGTGTAACGGTCGAAGAGAGGACATAGTCGCCTACGACTGCATAAGGGAAATATGGTCTCCTACTCCCTTCCTTCCGGTGGAGAAAGCCCTTCTCCTGAGGAGCGAGCTGACTCCAACCGGTCCTATCTACTCCATAGAAGGAGAATACCCACTTACAACACGACGAGGAGGTCGATGAAGTGGCGGCAAAGAAAAAGACAATGACCAGAGAGGATATCCTGGAGGTAGCCATAGACGACATCAGGAGCAAGTTCGGCGATGGCTCCATAATGCGTCTCGGAGACGATACATTGGCAAATGTGGAGGTAATCCCGACAGGTATTCTCCCTCTGGACGTAGCGCTGGGCATCGGAGGTTTCCCCAGGGGAAGGATCGTCGAGGTCTTCGGTCCCGAGGGAAGCGGAAAGACCACTCTGGCCCTTCATGCTGTGGCGGAAGCGCAGAAAGCGGGAGGTGTCGCGGCGTTTATCGACGCCGAGCATGCTCTGGACCCCAGGCTGGCCCAGTCTCTAGGGGTCAACGTGGCCGATCTCTATATAGCTCAACCGGACAGCGGGGAACAGGCCCTCTATATACTGGAGACCCTGGTCAGAAGCGGTGCCGTAGACATCGTGGTGGTGGACTCGGTAGCCGCTCTGACCCCTCAGGCGGAGATAGACGGCAAGATAGGCGACACTCAGGTCGGACTACAGGCTAGACTCATGTCCTACAGCCTTCGTCGTCTAACCTCTGCCATATCAAAGAGCAACAGCATAGTGGTCTTTATAAACCAGCTGAGGGCGACCATCTCGACCGGATACAGCAGAGGACCGTCGGAGACCACTACCGGAGGGAGAGCCCTCAAATTCTATACATCCGTAAGGGTAGAGGTAAAAAGGGGAAAGTCCGTCACCAAAGGGGACGATACCATAGGGCATGAACTTTGGATAAAGGTGGTCAAGAACAAACAGGCCCCTCCCTTCAGGACCGCCCATACCACCTTGGTTTATGGAAAGGGCATCCCCAACAACATGTCTACGGTGGATATGGCCATAGACGCCGGGATCATAAAGAGAAAAGGCTCTTGGCTGGCCTATAAAGGCGAGACCCTGGGACAGGGCAAGGACAACGTGGCCAACTATCTGGAGGAACATCCGGACTTGAACGAAGAAATAGTCAAGGCCGTTCTGGACGAGGCGGCAAAAGGTCTCGGATTCGATATCGGAAAAGACCCGAAAGACTCCGACGAGGACATGGATCTGCCCTCCCCTGTAATAGACGTGGACGAAGAGGTTATGGATCTCGCGGTAGAGGACGATGGGAACGACGAAGGAGATAAGAAAGACCAGAATACAGTATAATCGGTCTTTTAAAAAAAAGACTTTTTGACGCTAACTGAGTTTATATGTCAGGGGCAGTCTGGTCATTATCCAGATTGCCTTTTTTTTGTCCCGTGAAGCTCACTATTGAGCTTTATTTTATCGTAAAAAATCTATTTGAATGCGTTGCGTGATCTGGGGGCTTGGTGTATTATTCCTTCTGCGTCGCTGAGCCGGCCGCCTCGTAAGGCAGCTGTAACAGAGGGCGCGAGAACATTGACAGCCGAAAATGGGGAAACAGAAAAGCGAAGCCAAGTGAATTTTA